>CAKPDO010000004.1 GCA_934148985.1 uncultured Clostridia bacterium | reverse complement strand
AATAACATACTTATTGATGCTATTATGTCTTCTGTTGTGATGTGTTTTGGAACTAATTCGTCATATCTTTCTTGTAATACTTGAGGCAAGTCTTCTTCTTGAGTATTTGCTAATATGTTTTGTAATACTGCATAATTTACTTCATCTTTGAAATGTACTTTTGATAAATCTACTGTTGGTAATGCTTTGTAGATATTTACTGTCCCATTTCCTATTACTCTTACTTTTTTGTCATTTAATTTTAAGTCTACTATGTTTATTCCTGAATTTTGTATTTGTTCTGCAATATCTTCTGATATTATTTCTCCAGCATTTACAAATACTTCTCCTGTTTCTTGGTCCATTATGTCGTTATAAGCAATATGTCCTGTTATACGTGCTGCTAGACTTAGTTTTTGGTTGAATTTATAACGTCCAACTTTTGCCAAGTCATATCTTCTATTGTCAAAGAACATTCCATCAAATAATGTTCTTGCTGCTTCTACTGTTGGTAGTTCTCCTGGTCTTAATTTTTTGTAGATTTCTATTATTGCATCTTCTTCGTTTTTGATTGTGTCTTTTGCTATTGTTGTTTCTATTAATGGTTCTTCTCCAAATAGGTCTCTTATTTGGTTGTCTGTTCCTAATCCTAGTGTTCTTAATAATACTGTTACAGGTAGCTTTCTTGTCCTATCTACACGCACATAAAATACATCTGAACTGTCTGTTTCGTATTCTATCCATGCTCCTCTTAATGGCATTACTGTTGATGTGTAGTTTCTTTTACCTGTTTTTTGGTCAAATACTGATTCATAGTAACATCCAGGTGAACGTACTAATTGGCTTACTACAACCCTCTCTGCTCCATTTATGATAAATGTTCCACTATCTGTCATTAGTGGGAAGTCTCCTAAATAGATTTCTTGTTCTTTTATTTCTCCTGTTTCACGGTTGATTAAACGTACTTTTACATGTAATCTTGTTGAATATGTAGCATCTCTTTCTTTTGCTTCTTCTTCTGTGTATTTTGTTTTGTCTTCCATGTAATAATCGAAAAATTCTAGAACTAAATTGCCTGAATAGTCTTCTATTGGAGAGATATCTTTTAATACTTCTCCTAAGCCTTCTTCTATAAACCAATCATATGAGTCTTTTTGTACTTTGATTAGGTTTGGCATTTCGATGTAATCTCCTACTTTTGAAAAATCGATTCTTGAAGCTTTTTCGTATTTAACTTCTTTTAATTCCAAAAAAATCACCTCTAAATAAAATTTTAGCAGAATAAACTTTAATTTATTTTGGAGAAAAAGTCCTTCTTAATTCTTACAAAAGCTTTTTAAATTTAAATAACGAATTTTTTTAATTGCCTGCTCTCAATCTTAAAAATTCGTTCTTTTGTAGGATTAATTCCTCTTTTTCTTTGTATAAATTTATCTCTTTTGATTAAAATGCGCACAATTACGCTAGTTTAGTTTAACATTACAATTTTAGCATATTTTTCGTGGTGCGTCAATAGATTTCCCTCATTTTTCTTGAGTTTTTTCGGCTATTCAAAAATAACGACCAAATTTTAAACATAAGTGTTCAAATTTGGTCGTTAACTTGCTTTTTTAAATTTCTTCAACATAAATCTCATTTGTTGCAACTACAATTGTATATTTTCTTAATCCCTCAATATCTTTTATATCATCAAACTGGCTATATCTTTCAATTTGCTCTCTTGCCTCTTTTTGTTTATCTTCTAATTTAGATGTTTCCCCTTTTTTCAAGTACTTAAATTCTACCATTATAGATTTGTACCCCTTGCTTCTATCTCTTGGAACAAGCAATATATCTGGATAATTTCTATTTACTTCCATTTCTGATTTTACTGAATATATTTTCATTGTCATTGCAATACAATAAAATATTAATTTAATATATTTTTTATCAAATTTTATTAAATCACGATTTGATAGATTATTTAAATATATTCTTAGCACTTCAACCATTTTATCTATCTTTCCGTCTTTTGCTATTTCTCTTAATATTTCCATGCTCGTGTTATTGTCAATTCTAAAATCTGCTTCTTTATCCATTAATTGCATAAAATAAGATGCATAAATTTCTTTCATTACTTTATTTGGTATTGTAAGTTCTGGTGTTCCAAAATTTTCTCCTGATATTGTCAAATATCCTAGATAATATAGCATTGATATCATGTCTATTTCAGAAAATTCTATTGCTGGGTTAAATTTTTCTACAATATTACTCGATATAGGTTCGCCTTTTACTGTTTTCTGTAAAATTTCTAACCTATTTTCTCCTCTACATAGGTCTAACATTTTACCTATTTTGCTGTAATCACTTGCAATGTTCATATCTATTAAATTATCTGGGATATCTCCTAATCTAATATATCTAGATAAGAAAAATAGACACATATTTGAATTATAAATTTGATTTTTTGCTTTCAAACAAAATTTATATCCATCATAATTTTCTTTCATTATTGGTAATATTTTTTCTTGTTCCTCTTTAGCTATATCTTGGCTATTTAAAATTTCTATTAATTCACTTTGGGTAAATCCCATCATATCATTAAAATCTTCATCTTGCGTTATATCTGTTCCTATATTAAATCCACTTGTCAAACTATCCAAAGTTATTGGGGCAACACCTGTTATAAATATCCTATCTACCGCTGTTTCTGTTCCTTTTTTTAATATTTCATACCATTTTCTTACCTTTCCATTTTTAGATACCAAACTCTTAAACCTTTCCGGATGAAATCCTAATAGTTCATTTGCGAAATGGTCGTATTCATCTATTATTACATATATTTTTTCTTGTGGCTGCTGAGTATAGAATGCTTTAAACAGATTGTTTAGTATATTTTCTGCATCATCTTCTGTATTCACATAAAAATCCAAATTATATCTATGTATAAATACCTCTATTGATGATGCTACTTCGTTTTTAAAACCTCTTATTGTAGCTTCTTCCGTGCTTGTATCAATTCCAGAAAAATTAAATCTTAATATACAATAGCTATTTTTTAGTTTTGTTGGATTTTTACCTATATATGTATTTTTAAATAGCTTTTCAAATTTCTCTACTCTATTCTTATCATAATAATTTTCTATTACACTTGTAAATAGCGTTTTTCCAAATTTTCTTGGACGTAAAAACATTATTCTTTTTTCTGGTAAACTTTCCAGTTTTTCTATATATTTTGTCTTATCTACATAGTAATAATCCTCTGTTATTAGTTCTTCAAAATTACTTATTCCATATGGCATTTTTAGTTTCATCTTTATACCTTCTCTCTTTTAGTTTTCTTTATTTTACAAAAAAAATAATAAAATTTCAATGTTTTGGGGCTATTTTCATAAATTTTAAAATAAGAATACAAAATTAGCCTCTAAGATATTTTATATCCTAGAGGTTTTATTTTTTGACAATCAAATTAACAACTCACTCTTAAAAATTCAAAATCGCCACTTATAGTAATTTTTACAGAATCAGCCGGAACAAAAACACAATCTCCTTTTTTTATATCAATAAATTGACCATCAAAATCCAATTTTCCACTACCATTAATACACAAAAAAACTTGAAAAGACTCTTTATTTGTATTAAATGCAATATTTTTCGAATTTATATTTTCCTTGTAAACTTTAAAGTTTTCACACTCACATACTTTTTTAGAAATATATCCTTCATCATATTTAACCGCTTCCCCACACTCAAAATCTTCATTTTCATTTTTATAATCAATTACATCAAGTGCTTTCTGCAAGTGTAATTCTCTTTTTTTACCATTTTTATCAGTTCTATCATAATCATACAAACGATATGTTAAATTAGAATTTTGTTGAATTTCCGCTATAACAATGCCAGCACCAATCGAATGGACAGTTCCAGCCTTTATATAAAAGGCATCACCACTTTTTACTTTAACCTTGTTTAAATACTGCTCTATCTCTTTATTTTCAACCGCTTCTTTTACTAAGTTTCTATTTACTTCTCCTTTAAAGCCTTTTATCAACTTAGCATCATCTTCTGCCTCTAGAATATACCACATTTCATTTTTGCCATTTTGCCCATTCTCATTTTTGAATGCATATTCATCTGTTGGATGTACCTGTATTGATAGATTTTGTCTGGCATCTATCAATTTAATTAAAATAGGAATTTCCCCTTTTTCATTTATATTATTTGTTCCTAAAAATTCAGGATGTTTGGTTAACACATTTTTTAATGTTTGACCTTTAAAACTACCACTTGCAACACTGCTATATCCATCAGGATTTGTAGAACATTCCCAAGTTTCAGCAATTATGTCTAAATCAATATTTTTATTATATTCAGACTTTAATTTGTTTCCTCCCCACAAATAGTTTTTTCCAATTGGTGACAATAAAAAGGGATAATTATTTTTTCCTTCCATTTACATCATCCTCCTTATTTGGGATTTTACTATACCATTAGTTAATGTTCAATACTTTTTAGTAATATTTTTGAAATAGTGAAAAAATTTACTACTAGTAGCATAATTAATTTTACTATAAATTAATAAATTCACCATTAGTGTATTTTAATTCTTTAAATTTCATTATAAAATAAAGTCAAAAAATGAAGGATATCAAATGGAAAATTTAAATTATGTAGAAATTGGAAAAAGAATTAAAATTCAAAGGAAAGAAATTCAGTATTACACAGGAAAAACTATCTGAAATAATAGATGTTTCTCCATCTTATATATGTGAAATCGAAAAAGGTGGTAGCATAAGTAGTCTAGCTACTATTTCTAAAATTGCTCGAACACTTGATATTAGTTTGGATTACTTGGTGTTTGGCATTAATAAAAATAATCTTGAAAATGTGGTCTCTAAGGCTTTGGAATCTCTTCCAGAAAAAAATCAAAGATTGTATTTTGCTTTGTGCGAAAATATTGCTAATGTAATTAAGGATGAAAATCAGCCTTAAAAGTACAAAAACCTATAAGGTATTAATATCTTATAGGTTTTTCTTACCTTTCTATTTCGACACTGGGCTTCTAAATCTTTTCGAGTGAAATCCTAATAGTTTGTTTGCAAAATGTTAAAAATTGCCCGCTAACTTATTCCAACATTTGATGGTGTTGTATTGTATAAGATGGGATGGTGTGATTTTTATTCATACACCATCTTATACACCAACATTGATATTTACAAAGCCCGAACTTCATTGTTCAATGCTACTCATTTATGTAAAGTACGACACGGAACCCGACGCCTATGTTGTACCCGTTAGCACTATTGTCACCACGGCGGGCGGAAACTGGATAGTCTCCGCCGTTGTTAAGGAAGCTACCACCACGAAGGACGGCGTAGTTTCCTGTTGTATTTTCTGGTTTACTATTTGTTACCGAGTGATCTCCTACTTCTGTTGTCCATTCCCACATATTTCCTGCCATATCATAAATATTATTCACTTTTGTGTAATCTGATGCTCCAGTCGCAATTTCATACACTGTTCTATTCTTATCCACTTCTTGTTTTTTAGGATCTATTTCATCTGTATCTACTTCTGTTGTTAAATAATGATATTTTGAATCAAACTTAGCCCATCCTGTTGATGTATTATAGACATGTACAGCATATAATACATTTTTTATTGATAATTTATTTGGTCTTTGTCCTTGTGAATTTGTTGGTATTCCAAATGTAGTATTATAATAATTTCCATAACCAGTTGATGCTGTACAATCTATTGTAGTTCCATTAGCTTTCGCTATTTTTTCATACCAAGCTAAAATTGTGTCCCATGCATAACTATCTACCAAACTACTTGTTACTGTCTGACTTCCAGCATACATTTTTTTAGACACTTCTACAGCATTTTGTTGACTTATTCGGTTCCAGCTTGCATTGTTTTTTTTACTTACTGGTATCATTCCAGCAATTTGGCTTACCGGAGTTTCATTTTTATCATTATTTCTATTCCCCTCTAAGCTTCCATTTGATTTTCCATTAGTCCATCCATATGCTGCTCCATTTTCTTTTTTCCACAAACTATTATCTTCTGGTAGTCCTGCTTCATATCTCGCTATATAAAATCCTCCATATTTTGTTACACTGGATATATTTCCTCCATCATCTTTCCAATCTGTTATTGGCTTTTTTTGTTCTTCTCCTTGGTATCCCTCAGGTACTATTGTATAATACGATTGATAACTATTTCCTGATTCTCCTGTATATTTTTCTCTCCAAGTTTTAGCTAATCCATTAACCTTTTCATATGTAACAGTTGTTTCATTATCTGTTGCATTTGTTGCACTTTTACCCACACTACAAGGCACCCAAACAAATTGATTTCCACCTTTTGTATTATTATCATCATCTCCATAAATGTCAGAAATTACCATTCCATTTGATGGCTTACCTGTTACATAATAAAATCCATTTGGAATGTATGCTCTCATATTATTATCTTCTTCGATTATTACTCTTACTTTTCCACTAGATAGTATTTCTTTGTCTTCTTCTTTTGTTGCTGTTGAAATTGTTATTTGTTTCATATTGCTTTCATTTATTTTACTTTTTTCGCTTTCACTTCCTATAATATCGCTCATTGCATATATTTTTCCATTATAGGTTACTGTTTTGTCTGTTTTATTAACACTTATTTTGCTATTTGTTCCATTACCCAATTTGTCTAAAATGTAGTCAGCTTCGCTTTTGTTGTCATTTCCTTGATAATAATCTATCAATTCCGATGTTGCTTCAACTTGTAAATACTCTAAGTCTGATGCAACCTCTGAGTCATTTTTTGCTTTGATTGTTCTTGATAGTATTCCATTTTGTCCTGCTAATGCATTTATGCTTATTCCTGCCAATATCAAAAGGACAATTATTGTTACCACTAAGGCTATCAGGGTTATTCCTTTGTTTCTTTTGCATTCTATTTTAGAATTCATTTTTCTTCCTCCTTTGAATTTTTATGCGTTTATTTCCGCATCTCTTTTGATTTTATCACATCACCAGTTTATATTCAACACTTTTAGTTAAAGTTTATTAAATGTAATATTTTTGTAATGTTTCATCAATTATTGCATCCTTGCTTATACATATAAAAAATACACCAAAAAAATTAGATTTTTTCTAATTTTTTTGGTGTACTTCACTTTTACATTTTTCTAAATCTCCTCAACATAAATCTCATTTGTTGCAACTACAATTGTATATTTTCTTAATCCCTCAATATCTTTTATATCATCAAACTGGCTATATCTTTCAATTTGCTCTCTTGCCTCTTTTTGTTTATCTTCTAATTTAGATGTTTCCCCTTTTTTCAAGTACTTAAATTCTACCATTATAGATTTGTACCCCTTGCTTCTATCTCTTGGAACAAGCAATATATCTGGATAATTTCTATTTACTTCCATTTCTGATTTTACTGAATATATTTTCATTGTCATTGCAATACAATAAAATATTAATTTAATATATTTTTTATCAAATTTTATTAAATCACGATTTGATAGATTATTTAAATATATTCTTAGCACTTCAACCATTTTATCTATCTTTCCGTCTTTTGCTATTTCTCTTAATATTTCCATGCTCGTGTTATTGTCAATTCTAAAATCTGCTTCTTTATCCATTAATTGCATAAAATAAGATGCATAAATTTCTTTCATTACTTTATTTGGTATTGTAAGTTCTGGTGTTCCAAAATTTTCTCCTGATATTGTCAAATATCCTAGATAATATAGCATTGATATCATGTCTATTTCAGTAAATTCTATTGCCGGGTTAAATTTTTCTACAATATTACTCAATATAGGTTCGCCTTTTACTGTTTTCTGTAAAATTTCTAACCTATTTTCCCCTTTGCATAGGTCTAACATTTTACCTATTTTACTATAATCACTTGCAATGTTCATGTCTATTAATTTATCTGGTATTTTTCCCAATCTGATATAATCTGATAGAAAATATAAACACATATTTGAATTATATATTTGATTTTCAGCATTCAAGCAAAATTTATATCCATCATAATTTTCTTTCATTATTGGTAATATTTTCTCTTGTTCTTCTTTTGATATATCTTGACTATTTAAAATTTCTATTAATTCACTTTGGGTAAATCCCATCATATCATTGTATTCTACATCTTGGGTTATATCTTTTCCAATATTAAATCCACTTGTCAAACTATCCAAAGTTATTGGTGCAACACCTGTTATAAATATTCTGTCTACTACTGTTTCTGTTCCTTTTTTTAATATTTCATACCATTTTCTTACCTTTCCATTTTTAGATACTAAACTCTTAAACCTTTCTGGATGAAAACCTAATAGTTCATTTGCAAAATGGTCGTATTCATCTATTATTACATATATTTTTTCTTGTGGCTGCTGAGTATAAAATGCTTTAAACAGGTTGTTTAGTATATTTTCTGCATCATCTTCTGTATTTACATAAAAATCAAGATTATATCTATGTATAAATACATCTATAGATGATACTACCTCATTTTTAAATCCCTTTATTGTAGCTTCTTCTGTGCTTGTGTCAATTCCTGAAAAATTAAATCTTAATATGCAATAACTATTTTTTAGCTTTGTGGGATTTTTTCCTATGTATGTATTTTTATATAATTCATCGAACTTATCTGCTTTTAACTTGTCATAATAATTTTCTATTACACTTGTAAATAGTGTTTTTCCAAATTTTCTTGGACGTAAAAACATTATACTCGTTTCTGGCATATTTTCCAGCTTTTCTATATACATAGTTTTATCCACATAATAGTACCCATCTCTTACTATTTTTTCATAATTACTTATTCCATATGGCATCTTTAATTTCATTCGTTCTACCTTCTCTCTTTGTTTTCTTTATTTTACTAAAAAAAATAGAAAATAGCAATGCTTTTTGCTATTTTCTAAAATTAAATTCCCATAATATTATATCCATTATCAGCAAACAAAATTTGTCCAGTAACAGCATCACTTAAACTACTTAGTAAAAAAGAAACCACATTTCCCACTTGATAAGTAGTAACATTTTTATGTAAAGGAGCTTTTTCTTCAACAACATTCAAAATACTTCCAAAGTCTTTAATACCTTTAGCTGACAAAGTTTTAATAGGACCAGCTGAAACACCATTTACTCTAATTCCATCCATTCCCAAATTATCAGCCAAATACCTAATACTTGCTTCCAAAGCCGCTTTCGCAACTCCCATCACATTATATCCCTGAAAAACCTTAGTAGAACCATAATAAGTAAGCGCGACTAAACTTGCATTATCATTCAGCATATCCAAATTCTTAGCCATTCTTGCTGCTAATACAAACGAATAACTACTAACATCAACAGCATGACTAAATCCGTAACTTACTTGTTTCAATAAAATCATTATGTAAATCTTCTGTAAATGCATGAGCTATACAATGAACAATTCCATCAATCTTACCATTTTCCTCTTTTACTTTAGAAAATGTTTCTTCTACAAGTTCATCTTTAGACGCATCTTCTAAAACATAAGCTTTACTACCTTGAAATTCAGATATTAAATCTTCTGTTTTGCCTTTATTTTCATCATCTGCATATGTAAAAATAAGTTTAGCTCCATTTTCATATGCCGACTTAGCTATACCATATGCTATGCTCCATTTATTTCTTATTCCCATTATTAATATTTTCTTATTTTCTAATATCATATTTTCACTCCTTCTTTGTTCATTTGGGACCGGTTCGTTTGTGAACATGTTCGTTTGGGACCGGGTCTTTTTAGGACATTTTTTGTTCAAGTCTCGTGTATTCCCCCATTTTTCTAAACTTTTGATATCTATCTTCAACTATTTTTTCTTTTGTCAAATTATTTAAATCATTTATATTAAATACTATTTCATTTTTCAAATTTTCAACTAATAAATCAAAATTCTCACCATCTTTTGGTTCTTCAATAATTTTATCAATAACTTTTAGTTCATACAAGTCTTTTGCTGTAAGTTTCATTTTTTCTGCCGCTTCTTCCGTTCTTGAAGCATCCTTCCACAAAATACTTGCATAACCCTCTGGTGACAAAATAGAATAAACCGCATTTTCAAGCATAAATACTTTATTTGCTACTCCAATTGCCAAAGCTCCACCACTAGAGCCTTCCCCAATAACAATTGAAATTATAGGAACCTTTAATCCAGCCATCTTAAGCATAGAACTTGCTATAGCTTCTCCCTGACCTCTTTCCTCTGCTCCAATTCCAGGATATGCTCCTTTTGTATCAATAAAAGTTATAATAGGTCTATTAAATTTTTCAGCTTGTTCCATAAATCTTATTGCTTTTCTATAACTCTCAGGATTAGGCATTCCAAAGTTTCTTTCAATATTTTCTTTGGTATTTCTGCCTTTTTGCTCTGCAATTACTGTATAACTTTGCGTTCCAATTCTTGCTAGTCCACATACCATTGCTTTATCATCTCTATAATTTCTATCCCCATGAAGTTCTATAAATTCATCAAATATTTTTTCTATATAATCTAATGATGTTTTTCTATTATTTGCTCTTGCTATCTGTACTTTTTGCCATGCTGTTTCACCAAAAATACCGAGTCTTTTTTGTACTTTTCACACTTAGGCCCAAACTCATTTTATCTTTGCCACAAAAAGAACCGGTCCCTTTGGGACATTTTTTACTTTGGTTTAATTCTATCAATTTTGCCAAAACCTGTTTCAAATCCTGTCTTTCTACAATCTTATCAATAAAGCCATGTTCCATTAAAAACTCTGCTGTTTGAAATCCCTCTGGTAACTTCTCTCCTATAGTTTGTTCAATAACTCGTTGCCCTGCAAAACCAATCATTGCACCTGGTTCACTTAATACAATATCAGCAATACTTGCAAATGATGCTGTAACTCCGCCATAAGTAGGGTCTGTTAAAACAGAAATATATAAATTGCCAGCTCTGTTGAGCTTAAAAATTGCCGCTGTAGTTTTCGCCATTTGCATAAGGGACATTATGCCTTCTTGCATTCTAGCTCCACCAGATACAGTAAATATTATTAATGGATATTTTAATTCAATTGCCTTTTCAATCGCATACGTTATCTTTTCACCGACAACCGTTCCCATGCTTCCCATTAGAAAACCACTATCCATTATACATATTACTACATCTTTGCCACCAATTTTACCGAGTTCCACAAGCTACAGCTTCTTCTAACTTCGTCTTTTGTCTTAATTTTTCTAGCTTGGATGGATAATCTTCTAGTTCTAATGGATTTACATTATCAATATTTAGGTCAAATCTTTTGTACGTTCCATCATCAATTATGCTCTCAATTCTTCTATTTATATGCATTCTAAAATATGCTCCACATACTGGACATATGTTTAAATTTTCTTTTACATCTTCTTTATATAAAATTTCTTTGCATTTGGCGCATTTTACCCACTTACCAATTTGTATATCAACTTTATTTACATTCTTTTTTGCTGTTGGTTCTCTTTTTTTGATTTTATCAACTAGCATTTTTCCTTCCTTTCTGCCTCATTGCACAATTGCACCTTTTGGACCAGTTCTTTTGCGAACATGTTCTTTTGAGACCGGGTCTTTTTAGTACAATTTTAGTCTTTTATTTCAAAATTTCCTTTTCAATAAATGAAGTATCATATTTTCCTCTAATAAAATTAGAATTTCTAATAATTTTAAACAAAAAATCAATATTAGTATCTATTCCATCAATTACAGTTTCTTCCAAAGCCCTTTTCATTTTACTTATAGCTTCATTTCTTGTTTTTCCGTGAGCAATTATTTTAGCAATCATGGAATCATAATTTGGTGGAATAGTATAACCATCATACACAAATGTATCAACTCTAATTCCGTTTCCTCCTGGCAAAATAAGTCCTGTTATTTTTCCTGGGCAAGGTCTAAAATTTTTGTCCGGATTTTCCGCATTTATCCTGCATTCTATTACATGTCCATTAAATACTACATCTTTTTGCTTAATTTTCATTTTTTCTCCTGCTGCAATCCTAATTTGCTCTTTAACAATGTCAATTCCTGTTCTTTCCTCTGTAATTCCATGTTCAACTTGAATTCTTGTATTCATCTCCATAAAATAAAAATTTTTATCCTTATCTACCAAAAATTCAATTGTACCACAATTTGTGTATCCCACTTTTTTGGCTGCTCTAATTGCCACATCTCCCATTTTTTCTCTCAATTTTTCATCAATAGCATTTGAACCGAGTTTCTTCAATGACTTTTTGATTTCTTCTTTGAATAGTACAATCCCTTTCGCCTAAATGAATTACATTTCCATGTTCATCTGCTAAAATTTGAATTTCAATATGTCTAGGATTTTGAATAAACTTCTCCATATAAATTTCGTCATCTTTAAAAGAAATCATTGCTTCCTGTTTTACAACATTATAGCTATTTTCCAATTCACTTTCATCATTTACAATACGAATTCCTTTTCCGCCTCCACCAGCTGCTGCTTTAAGCATTATTGGATATCCTATCTCTTTTGCTATTTTTTTTGCATCATTTATACTTTTTATGCTTCCTTTAGAGCCAGGAACTACCGGAATTCCTGCCTTTTCCATTATTTCTTTAGCATTTGACTTATTTCCCATAAGTTTTATTAACTCATATGATGGGCCAATAAATTTAATATTCGATTCTTCACATATTTTTGCAAATTGACTATTTTCAGAAAGAAATCCAAAACCGGGATGTATACTATCACTTCCAGTTATATAGGCCGCTTCTATTATATTTTTATAATTCAAATAACTTTTATTAGAATTCGCCGGACCTATGCATATTGCTTCATCTGCCAAACGCGTATGAAGACTATCTTTGTCTGCTTCTGAATACACTGCGACTGTTTTTATATTCATTTCTTTACATGCTCTTATTATTCTAACAGCTATTTCGCCTCTATTAGCTATCAATATTTTATTCATGCTTTACTCCTTTTTCATCGGGACCATTTGGGACATTGGGGTCGGTTCTTCTTGGTCCCATTTGCCCCACTAGGGTCGGTTCTTTTTGGTCCCATTTTGCTCATTTGAATTTTACACCAACGCAAAAGTAAGCTCTCCTTTTGCTACAATTTTTCCATCACAACTTGCAATTGCTTCTCCAATTCCAATTGGTCCTTTTCTTTTAATAATCTCAACTTCTAATTTTAATTTATCACCTGGCACAACTTTTCTCTTGAATTTCATTTTATCAATTCCACCAAATAGTGCATTTTTTCCTTTATTCTCCTCTAAGCTCAAAATTGCAACTGCACCTGTTTGTGCTAAACTTTCCGCAATTAAAACCCCTGGCATTATGGGATTACCTGGAAAATGTCCCTTAAAATACCATTCAGCTTCATTTACATATTTATATGCAATTGCACTTTCTCCTGGGATATAGTTTTCAACTTCATCTATCATCAGAAAAGGCTCCCTTTGTGGAATTATTTTTTTTATTTCTTCTTTATTTAACATCTTTCTCTCCTTCTCATGTTCATTTGGGACCAGTTCTTTTGTGAACATTGTTCGTTTGGGACCGGGTCCTTTTTGGACATTCACAAATAAGCATTTACGAAATCCTAAACAAAGGCTTGCCATACTCAACACTTTCGGCATCCTTAACAAAAATTTCTTCTATTATTCCGTCATACTCAGATTCAATTTCATTCATAAGCTTCATTGCCTCAATTATACAAAGCACATCACCCTTTTTCACTTTTTTTCCAATTTCTACATATGGCTCTGCATTTGGTGATGGCTTTAAATAAAAAGTTCCTACCATTGGTGAAGTTATAATTTTTCCTTTTACTTCATCATTTTTTTCAGCAATTTTTTCTTTATTAATTTCTTGAGTACTTTCAAAAACATTTTCTAATGTTCTTGTTTCTATAGATTTTTCGCCAATTTGACATTTCATAGAATTTTTACTCATATCAATTTTTGTACCATCTGGAAAATCTAGTTTGAGATTATCTAGTTTTGAATTACCAAAATCATTTATCAATTGTATTATTTTTTCGTATTCCATAAATTTTGCTCCTTATTTTTCATACTTCTTTAAAATTATACTTGCATTATGCCCACCAAATCCAAGAGAGTTTGACATAACTATATTCATATCAGCTTCTCTAATTTCATTTGGAACAATGTCTAAATCACATTCCTCGTCTTTAACTAAGTAATTTATTGTTGGTGGAACCTTTTTTTGATTAATTGCTTGCACACAAATTATTGCTTCCACTCCACCTGCTGCACCAAGCATATGTCCCATATTTGATTTTGTTGAACTTACCATAACGTTTTTACTTGCATTTTCACCTAAAGCTTTCTTTATTGCAACTGTTTCTAAGCTATCATTTAAATGTGTTGACGTTCCATGAGCATTTATGTAATCTATTTCTTCTGGCCTGATTTTTGCATCTTCTATTGCCCTTATCATTGCCCTTGCTCCGCCATTTCCGTCTGGAGCTGGAGACGTTATATGGTACGCATCAGACGTTGCACCATATCCTATTACTTCTGCATATATTTTAGCATTTCTTTTAATTGCATGTTCTAATTCTTCCAATACAAGAACTCCGGCACCTTCTCCCATCACAAATCCATTTCTTTCTTTATCAAATGGAATACTTGCTCTATTTGGGTCTGTTGAAGAAGATAATGCTTTCATGTTTTCAAAACCTGCAATTCCAACTTCACAAATTGAACTTTCTGTTCCTCCTGCTAATATTACATCTTCTGCTCCATATTTTATTGTCCTATATGCTTCTCCAATTGCATGAGTAGATGAGCTACATGCTGATACTGTTGAAATTGACTCTCCTTTTAACCCAAGTTCTATAGCTATATTTCCAGCTGGCATATTACATATTGACATCGGTATAAACATTGGAGATATTCTGTTATGCCCTTTGGTACAATTTATTTCACATTGGTCCTGTATTGTTTTTAATCCACCTATCCCTGAACCTACAAATACTCCTATTCTTTCAAAATCAGTATTTTCCTTGGTTATTTTACTATCATTAAATGCTTCTTTTGCTGCTATTATTGCATATTGAGAACATTTATCTAATCTTTTAGCTTGTTTTGCATCAAAATAATCTAATGGATTATAATTTTTTATTTCTGCTGCTAATGATGTTTTATATCCATCTGCATTAAAACTTGTTATTTTGTTTATTCCACATTTTTTTTGCAAAATGCTTTCCCATAATTCTTTTGTATTATTTCCTATCGGTGTTATTGCACCTATTCCTGTAATTACAACTCGTTTTTCCATTTTTGGTGTTCCTTTCTCTATTTTTTATGTAGACTTTATCAAAATTTATTGATTTTTACCATTTTTTATGTTATCATATTTACATAACATCTACCAAGGAGGTATTAGGCAATGAAATACGAAGAAATAGTAAAAAACATTTACCAAATGCGGGAGGAACTGTTTAACTCTGAATCTTTCTTTAAAGACTTAGAATTAGATATATTGGCTCAAATAAATTTCCAGTTTTTTATATCCAACGGCATCGTTCCTACAACAATCTGTATCGAACCACATTTAGAATATTCGCAAGATTTGTTTGAATACGCATCTGTAAAAATATTCACACAACTGCAATTGCCCCATAAATTCACGCAGCATTTATCCAACCTCTACTATTTCATTATGTAAATTTTCTAAAATGCCAGCATTCATCTTTTTGAATGCTGGCGTTTTTCACATCAACATTCCACCATCAACTTGAACTACCTGTCCTGTAATATAAGAACTCTCATCTGATGCCAAAAATTTAACAACATTTGCCACATCTTCGGCACATCCCATTCTTTTCAAAGGAATATTTTTACTAATCTCTTCTTTTATATCATCATTCAAACAATCAGTCATGCTAGTTTCAATAAAACCAGGTGCCACAGCATTTACTCTAATATTTCTAGAAGCCACCTCTTTTGCTAAGCTTTTAGTAAAACCAATAATTCCAGCTTTAGAAGCTGAATAATTTGTTTGTCCAGCATTTCCTGAAATTCCTACAACAGAAGAAATATTCACAATATTTCCCTTTCTTGCTTTCATCATATAACCAATTACATTTTTTGTAACATTAAAAGTTCCAATCAAATTGACATCTATAACATTTTTAAAATCCTCTGGTTTCATTCTCATAAGTAACATATCTCTTGTAATACCAGCATTATTTATAAGTACATCAATCGAACCTAACTTTTCAATTGTTTCTTTTGTAAACTTTTCCGTATCTTCAAAACACGAAACATCTCCTTGAACTAATTCACATCTAACATTATTTTTTTCAATTTCTTTTTTCAAATCACTTAATTCTTCATTTTCATTTCTATAATTAATTGCAATGTCATATCCTTCTTTGCTTAATTTCAATGCAATTGCTTTTCCTATTCCTTTAGTTGCTCCTGTTATTAATGCTACAGCCATATTTCTTCCTCCTTCTTATTCACTTTTGGATGCATTTTTTTGAAAATTTTCACATCACAAAATTCCACCATTCCTAATTTCACAAACTCAAAACATCCTCTTAACAAATCCGCTCAAAGTCTTGCCTGGTCCGACTTCGATAAATTCATCTACTCCCAATTCTTTCATCTTCTTCAAACACTTAGAAAACCTAACAGGACTAACAATATGTTTCGCCAAAATTTCTTTTACATCATCTTCACATGTATAAGGTTCTCCATCTATATTTTTTATAACAGTGCTTTCAAAATTATGAAATTTTACTTTTTCCAGCTCTCTTCTTAGAGCATTAGAACTTTCTTCTAATTTACATGTATGAAATGGCCCAGAAGTATTTAAAACTCTTATCTTTTTGATACCTACATCTTTTGCTAATTCTTGAAGATTGCAAATTCCAACTTTATCACCTGTAACCACTACTTGACCAGGACAATTATAATTTACTGGAACCACAAAACCACATTTCACTCTTTTGCACAAATTCTCTACATCCTCATCAGACGCTCCAAGTATAGCTGCCATCTGCCAATCTCCAGATGGAGCTAAATCTTGCATGAATTCTCCTCTTTTTTGAACTAGTTTTACTCCATCTTCAAAAGAAAGTGCTTTGCTATATATAAGTGCCGAATATTCTCCTAGGCTTAAACCTGCTGATATATCTGCTTTTATGCCTTGTTTTTCTAGTACCTTAAGTTCTGCTAAACTATTTGTAAGAATTGCTAGTTGTGTATATTTTGTTTGATTTAAAACTTCATCTGGTCCTTCAAAAGAGATTTGAGCTATATCAATTCCAGTTATTTCTTTAACTCTATCATATATTTTCCTTGCATCTTCATCTTTTTCATATAATTCTTTTCCCATTCCTACAAATTGTGAGCCTTGCCCTGGGAACAAAAATCCTATTTTCATAAAATCCTCCTATATTCTGGTTGGGACCGTTTCTTTTTGCGAAAAAATTCGGTTTCTTCACATTAAAATCGATTTTCTATGCAAAGTTTAAAATTTCTTTCATGATTAATAAATTATCGACCTCAATTCCAAATTCTCGTTTGACTGAAGTTGCAATATCCTTTATTTCATCGTCAAATTCAATTTGGTTAGTATTAATTCCAATCCCAATAACAACACATTTAACTAATCCATTTAAAACTTTAGTTTCTGTGAGTATTCCTCCAAGTTTTTTTCCATTACAATAAATATCATTTGGAAATTTAATGTTTAAATTAATATCATATATATTTTTAAATGTTTCAACAATATTCTTAGCTATTTTTATTGTTAGTCCATCAAGTTCACTTACATTACAATGTTCTTCACTTAAGTCAAAATAAACCGAAAAAGCAATATTGTTTTCTTCATCTGTATGCCATATTCTTCCATGTGTCCCAATTCCTGCTGTTTGAATATCAGCAAAAATCATTGTCTTATTCTTTATTGTCCCATTTTTAACTCTACGCCAAATTTCCTTTTGAGTAGAATCTATCTTTTTATAGTGAAAAACTTGAAATTCTTTATACTCCCCAAACTTAAACATTTTCCTTTTCTTCCTTTAAAATTTTTTCCAAATTTTGTGCTCTTTTCAGCTTATTTGTTGTTGTTTTTATAAGAGGCTCTTTTGTCAATGAAAATCCCCTTATAGCCTTATATTTAGGCATAAGACTATTTATCTCTTTTATTTTCTTGGCAATTTCTTCGAAAATTTCCTTTTCATTTTGAATCTTATATGCATTTTTCATAATTTCTTCATCATAAACTATTTTTGCATATATTTTTATATTTTCCTTGTCACTTGAAAGAGGTCTTCCATATATAAATGATTCTTCAACACCTTCAATTTTATTTATAAGTCCTTCTATCTCTTCTGGATAAATATTTTTTCCATTCTTCAAAACGATTACATTTTTCTTTCTTCCACAAATAAAAATATATCCATCTTTATCAATTTTAGCTAAATCACCTGTATGAAACCAGCCATCAATAATTGCTTTCTCAGTTGCTTCATCATTTTGATAATATCCAAGCATTATATTTGGACCTTTAACTATCAATTCTCCTATTCCCTCACTGTTGCAATCTATTACTTTTGCCTCAACAGATGGAATTGTTTTACCAATTGAGCCTAATTTATAATATTTTTTCGTTCCTATTCCTATAACAGGAGATGTTTCTGTAAGTCCATACCCTTGAACTAAATTCAATCCTAATTTTCTGTATTTTTCTTCTATTTCTTTATCCAAACTTGCAGCTCCACTAATTAAAAGCTTTATATTTCCACCTAACATTTCATGTATATTCTTAAATATTTTTTTCTTTTCTTCCATCGATGCATTTGCATATATTTTTTCATTTTCAAGTATTTCGTTTAAATTACCACTTCCGGCAATTTCTCTCCTAATTATTTTAAAAATTCTTTCATAAATTGCCGGAACTGATGCCATTACAGTAACTTTGTATTCATTTAAATTTTCTACAATATGTCTTATTCCATCACAAAATACAGTTTCTGCTCCTACATATAGTGCAAATAAAAAACCAACTGTACATTCAAAAACATGATGTAAAGGTAAAAATGATAAAAATACATCACTTGAATTTACATCATCTAGACTCGACGTTATATCCATTAAATTTGATGCTAAATTTTTATGTGATAATGCAACAATCTTTGAATCTGATGTTGTTCCTGATGTAAATAGCATTATTGACATCTTTTCACTATCAATTTTTGCATCAATAAAACTTTTATTGCCTTTTTTTACTAAGATTTCGCCCTCTTTTATCAATTCTTTCTGGGAATATATTCCATAAGTGTGAGCCTCTAAATCCATTGAAATTAATGTTTTTAAATTTCCTATTCCTTTTGATACTATCTCTTTTAGATTTTCTTCGTATTTACCAGAATAGAAAATCGCTTCTATTCCTGAACGTTCTATTACTTTTTCTAATTCATTTTGTGGCAAAGATTTATCTAATGGTACAACTATCCCTGTTCCACATACTACAGATAAATACGCGATTTCCCATTCATATCTATTTTCACCTAATACGGCTATTCTTTTATTTTTTAATCCTAGGTCTATCAATCTTGTTCCTAGATAATTTATCATTTGTCTTATTTCTTTATGTGTATATATTTTATATTTATTTTTTTCTATTTTTATTTTATATGCTTCTTTTTCTCCATATTTTTCACCGGATTTTTTTAGCATTTCTTTTAGATTTTCTATTTTTTCGGTCATTTGTCCTCCTCCTTTGTCCGGTATATTTATAACATATTTTTTCTTTGTTGGTAATTGGACTGGGAGGTCAGTACAATTGGTAATATTTTCATTTTTCTTCTGGCTCCCTAAAACTTAAATACCAACTAACCCCATTTTTATTTTTCTCAATAAACTCCTTTCTCTCAACTAATTCTGGATAAGTATTAGGAGCTGGAACAATTAAAGGTTGCCCTAGTATCCAATTTACAGGAGTAGAAGCATTTTCGCAATCTGCTATTTGTAAAGCTTGAACAGTTCTAATTATCTCAGCAATATTTCTTCCAACATTAAGTGGATATGTCAAAATTAATCTTATAATTCCATTTGGGTCTATTATAACAACATCTCTCACTGTTTTAGTATTACTTACATCTTTTGATATCATCCCATATAGCCTTGCAATCTCTCCGCTTCTATCAGCTACTATCGGAAATTGTAATGTAATTCCTGTTCTTATAAATATGTCATTCATCCAAGCAAGATGTGATGCATTACTATCTATGCTTAGCCCTAATAACTCTGTATTCATATTTTGGAAATAAGAATATGCTTTTGAAAATGCTATCATCTCGGTTGTACACACTGGTGTGAAATCTCCGTGGATGACTGAAAAAAACAAGCCATTTTCCTTTATAATCTTTTAGGCTTCTATTTCCATATGTAGTTACTGCTGTGAAATCTGGTGCTTTCTGACCTATTTTAATATTTGAATTCATCATTAATTCATAATCCATAAAAAAACTTCCTTTCATACTTTTTTATATTGTATGAAAAGAAGTTTTTTGTGGTTACTTTTATATAACACCTAAATGTTCCAATAAAATTTTAATTCCAAGTAATACTAAAATAACTCCACCAAGAAATTCAGCCTTTTTTTCGTATTTATCACCAAATCTATTTCCTATTTTAGTTCCAAAAACAGATAAAATAAATGTAATAATTCCAATCAAGCTTATGGCCAAAACTAAATTAACATTTAAAAATGCAAAAGTAATTCCAATCGCTAAAGCATCTATACTTGTTGCAATTGCAAGCACAATCATTATTTTAAAACTTACATCATCATTTCTATTTTCTTCGTCATCTCCAAACGACTCTTTTATCATTCCACCTCCAATAATTCCAAGTAAAATAAAAGCTATCCAATGGTCTATGCTTGTTATTAGACTTTGGAATGCGGCTCCTAAAAAATAGCCAATTGTAGGCATTAAAGCTTGAAATCCTCCAAAATATAAGCCAATTATTATGGCTTTTTTCCAGTTCATTTTTTTCATTGATATTCCTTTACATACTGATACAGCAAATGCATCCATTGCCAGTCCTACGCTTAATAATAATAATTCTAATACTCCCATCTTTTTACTCTCCTATTTTTTACTATTTTATATCTATTTATTACACATATAAAAAAGACTTCGCTTGCAATAATTTTTGCAAACAAGTCTTTTTTTATATTTCATCTGCCATTTTTTCATATTCATCAGATAACTTTTGCGTATTAAACACTATTGATTCATCTTCAATTGTCCATGAGTCTTTATTATCACTTAGAAAATTTATGATTTTTTCTGATGTATCCAATAAACTTATTACATCATTAATTGATTCTTCAACTGTTTTGTTTTCATGTTCTTCTTCACTTATATAGCCATTTATTTCATTTTTATAAATATCCTCATAATATGAATCTAATTCCATTGTTTTTATATATTTCATTGCTCCATCTTCAGTTAATAATTCATAATATGTATTTTTTCCATCTTCTAGTGATTTTTTTGTTTTACTTAAATATTCTTTTGTTTTTACGAATTCTGGTCCATCTTCTTGATAATTTTTAGCTGTTAAGCTATTTGTAATTTCATCATCTTCTAATATTTTAGTTAAATTTTCTATGTTTTCATAGATGTCTTTTAAGTATTTTTTGTACGATGTTTCTACTTTGGCGTAATCTCCTTTTGTTACTATTCTTTCTAAAGCGTTCTTTATTTCTTCAGTTTGTCTTTCTTCGTTTTCTACTAAGCCATCAACATAACTAAATTCTTCGTTTAACTTCTTTTCTTGTATCATGTCTGATACTACCATATACGCAATTATTGCTATTATTATTGCTACAATTACTCCTATAGTTATAAATATTTTTTTCTTCATTTCTTTACATCCCTTTCTTTTGGTTCTTTTTTGAACGCTTTTTATTATACATTATTTTTCTTGTTTTGTATATAGTTTTTTGTTTTTTTATAGCAAAAGACACAGGATATTACTCCTGTGCCTTTTGATGTTCACATTTTTTTAAGGTTTTTTTTGGGATTTTTTTGATAGTATGCCTCTTTATTGGCATACATATCTGCATCAGCAAGCTTTTGTGTATCTGGCAAAGTTTGCTTTTTTCTATTACTCGGTTCATAAATTGCTGTTCCATACGATATATGTGGCAATTCAGGCAATTTATCTTTCTTTAAACTCTCTCTCTTCTCTTCAAGATTTTTAATAAAGTGCTCATTTATCTGCTGAATTTTTTCTATGTCTTTTAACATAATAACAGCAAATTCATCACCACCCATTCGATAGCATTCTCCTACATTCCTGTAAGACTCTTTCAACACATCACTTACTGCTATCAATATTTCATCTCCTGCCGAATGACCATAAGCATCATTTATGTACTTAAAATCATTTACATCAAAGACTATAACAATACATCTTTTCCGCTCACTTGCTTCGTTTGTTAGATAATTTACAAGGCTTTTTTGATTTAACAGCCCCGTTAATCCATCTATACACAAGATAAGCTCATCATAATAGATAAACAAAAATACCGCTGTTATATCTATTGTAATCCAGACAGTTCTTAATTTTCTATTAAGTATCTGGACTACTGCTCCCAAAACCACAAAGCAACATATAGCTACAAGTTGCTCCCTGCCTTTGTTTTGATAAACTTTACTAAATTGTATCGCTTGTACAAGCATATATAAAGTTGAAATTAAAAATGCAACAATATATATGTTATGCATCATGGTTTCATAGAAATCCCTTCTTTCGGCAAAACTACTGCCACCAACTGAGAAGCAAAACCATCCAGCGACCACTAAGCAAGCACCAATCATTAAGTAAATTCTTACAATCAAACCTAAAATAAAGGTTAAATTGTCTTCCTTTACTTTTCCAAACAATGCTTTTGAAGCAATTATTGGCATGATTGGCATAAAAATAAATTTAAGAAGTCTCAGAATGTCTCTTATAGCCGACATTTTCAGATTTCTTTCATTTAAAATCACTACAAAAAGCTCGCTCGCTGCGCAAAGTATAATTATTATAAATGAAATAATTAAACCTCTTTGCGCCCGTGTTTTAAAGTTTTTACTTGTCCCCACTACTATTGCCATTACTCCCATGGAAACGATTGTTAACAAAATTATTGTTTCATAGTATCCCATGCTTTTGTCCTCCTTAATTGTCTTAATTTTCCTTAAAATGAAATTTGATTTAGACATCAAACTTTATTATGTGAACAAGTCCAAATAATTGAACTTTTTTTTTGCCTTAACAACATTGGATATTATACCACTTTTTATTTTAAATTACAATATATTTTTCTATTTTTTCCATTTTTTTCCATTTTCCCATTTTTTTTACTTTGCATTTAAAATTTTTATACTAATTTAATTTTCTCTATTATTTTAATTTTCTTTCGTAATTTTGAAAAACCCCGCTGCGAAATAAATCGCAGCGGGGGTATAGAGTTTTTTTACCTTGTTTGTTACTTACATAAATGCTTTTCCATAAACATTTACCATATTTTTAGGTAAAGCATTTGGTTCATTTTTCAGCATGTACTTAAAAAATTTCAGATATTTAATGTCAGACTCTGATGCTATCTTCTCTCCAAATATCTTAATTCTCCTAAGTGCTTCAGCAACTTTCTTTGCCTCTTTCTGTGATCCTGCTATTTTCTGCTTCATCTCGCTAAAAAGTTCTTTTTGTTCTTCTTCAGGATCGACTAAAAGATTTTCATATCCATAGCCTTCAAGGGTTTTCTTTTCGCTACCCACACCAAATTCAAAATCAGGGTGAAGTAACAGCCACTTGTAAACCTCAACATACATCTGAAGTTCGTTCTGTGATGTCACCGCAAATGTTTTTTCTATACCATCTTCGGTCACCCTTCCCAATTTGTAGCGCTTGAAGTTTCTTGTAGAAAAACCTTTAAAAGGATCAGTTGCCGGATTAAGAAATGTATTATACTTATTTAATCCCTTTTTAAATGCCTCAACTGCATTTGAAAGCAACAGCACTTTAAATTCGCATACTCCGTTTTTCATACAGAAGCACCACATTGAAGAAATCCACATAGAAGGAAATAACTCTTTTTTCAACGTCTTCCTTACATATCCTGCATTTAATTCACTTGCATCATTTTTTTCAAATTCAGCAAATGCTTTTATGTCTTTTTGGATTTTTTCAGGATATATAGAAATAAAAGCTTTAAGCATATCAAGCATCAGACCATTTTCTGGTATTTTTGAAAAAAATGCTTTTTCATATTTTACCATCAGCTCTGGAGTTAATTCAAGATTTTTATCATATTCTTTGATTCTCCTCATATTAAGCTTCAGTCCATGTTCAACATCATACCAATACATGGCTTGGTCTCTAATCACAAACACCCAAAGCCTCAGCCATTTACACCGTTCTACTACCCCCATTGTCGTTGGAGCATCCAACTTTGGTGCAATCCTTTTAGCCAGTTCTCTAAAACTTTTGGAATATTTATAAGCATTTTCCACAGTTCTAAAGCGCTTCCAGAAATTCTTGACCCAAATCTTAGCCTTCTCTTTTTTAAATTCAGGCATAGGATTTTCCATATCATAATATGGCTTAATCTTTGTTTCATATTCATCCGGATATTCCTTTTTGATGGTATCCCTAATGAATTCAGACATCATTTTTGCTGAGATCTCTCCATCTTCATCGTTTGGAGCCAAATCGACGTACATAATGGCTAGCATTTTCGCGTCGTTTTCTTTGAAGCCATTGTCATCTGTAATTCTTTTGAACACTGGATTCTCAGTTTTAACAGACTTATTCTGTTTTGCTTCTTGCTCTTTTTTCAGCTTGGATTCATTTGCCGCCTTTATTGCTTCAGCAACAAATCCATCCATTTCCGAATCAATCATTAAAATACCTTGACTTTGCATTTTTTTCTACTTGGGTGTTTTTTTACATCCCATTTTCCTTTCTTTGGTTTTAGGCAACTCTATACTGCTAAAATTTTGCCATAGGTTATTTTAGCACGTTATGTTAATTATGTCAACTGTTTTAATTATTTTTATTTATTCAAAAATACTCTGTCCCCAATTGTGCCATGCTACACACTCGCACCGAAATTCCCTTTCCCAAAATGTAAGCAATTACGAATTTGCCATAGCCGCCAATTCCAAAGCGCCTTCTTTGCTATCAGCGCTGCAAATAAAACCAGCATTGTGGCAAAATCTAGCTGTTTTAACACCTGTAACTTCTTGTAAATCACTATTACTTAGCCCTCTCCACTTAATAGGCAAACTCTTTTTATTTTCAAAGCTTCCAAGCTCGATTGGAACGGCATAAACATTATATCCTCCTCTAGAAGATGGGAAAACAGTAAAATTAATATCTTTTGCTTTCTCATTTTTAGAATTTAATAAAAACTCTTTCCAAGGAGCAAATGTATCAAGTACCATTATACCATCTTTTGAATTTTCTATTGCTTTATCAATGATTTCTTTTGCCTTCATTTTTGAAAAAGTATCGTGCAAAAATTCATCAAAAATAATATCACATACACTTAATGCTCTCATAAAATTGTTATCACTATCCACATTTTCGTCCCATTTAGGATTAAACAATGAAATAATGTGCGACAAATGTACATTTCTGTAACTCGTTTGTAGTTTTGGAAGTTGGCCATTATCATTCGAATCTATAAATTGAATTAAATTTCTGTCTATATAATCTAATGTATAATCAATTTCCTTTACATCATATTTTTCTAATAATTTTCTTCCAAAAGCTTTCCAAATCAAGCCACAAGCCGCATATTTTACTCCATTTTCTCTTTCTCCATTTCCACCTAATTGATGATGGTCATACTCCTTGCGACCTATGTCATATATTATTGCATCTTTATTTGCTTCATTTCTTTCTTTCTCATTAACTTCTGGTAATCTTATCAAACTTATTTCTGGTATTATTTTTGATAAAATAAGTGTTGCAAATATTTCATCTGCATGAAATGTTCCTGCATGTGTTATACAATTTGCTTCTTTTATATTTTTTGTTATTTTTACATTCATTTTTTTACCTCTTTTCTTTTTTTGGCACAAATGGACCGGTTCTTTTTGGGTCTTTTTGGGTCTTTTTGGGTCTGTCACAAAAAGAACCGGTCCCAATGGGGAAAATTACCCAAAAAGAACCGGTCCCAATGTACCCAATGCAATGTACCCCAATTATCGACCGCCGCCGCCACCTCCGGCCACCGGCCTCCTCCTCCGCCTCCAGAGAAGCCTCCGCCGCCTCCAAAGCCTGACGAGTGTGAAGATGAATAGTTTGATGAATATGCTGATGAAAATGCTGAACTCACTGAATTTGTAAAGCTTGATGAGAAATTGTTATTTGTCATAAAATACATATAACCATAAGATTCATCAAATTCAAAGCTTCTTCCTAGTTGTTTATATACAGCTTTTAATTGTTTTATTACCTTGTCAGCAATTCCAAATGCAGTTGCATATACTAAAAAATGTTCCCATATTGCAATTTCTGGAATTTCTCTTTCATTTAACATAGAGAAATCTTCCATATATTTTTTTAGTCCTATCCACATTTGTTTTTCATCTGTACCGCTTTGTGTATATACTGTTATTTTTTTATTATACTTCATAAGTGCTATTGTTTTTAATATTGTAAGTGCTATTACACTTATAACTCCAACCATCAATATTTTCTCATTAACAAAATAAGATAACGTTGTTATCAAACTAATTCCGATAAATATTTCGATAAGTACCAAAGACATATTCATTGTAACTTTTAAGCTGAATTTTCTTTTTTCTTCAGCTCCTTTTTCATCATAAAGTTTGTTCTTTTTTAATTCGTCTATTGTAGAACTTTCAATATCTTCCTTTATTCCTATTAGTCCTGATGAATGTTTCTTCATATATTTTTCAATCTCTTTAACAGTTACCTGTGTATCATCTTTAGAAGCTCTTAATATGTACCTAAATACTATTTTTTCAGTTTTTTCAAGGTCTGAGTCCTGGCCTTTTTTTAGAATATTTATAATAATATTTTTCTTATCTCCAGGATTTTCAACAAATTCTATATATTTTTTTAAACTTAAATCAAGCAAAGTTGCTGAAAAAATATTTCCCATTTGATTTGTAGAAACTGAGCTTAATATTTCGCCTTGTTCGTATACAGCTTGAGCCGGTGTTGCATTTTTTCTTGGTAGTTCCCTATAATACTCCATTTCCATTGATGGCATAATCTTTGTTTTTTCTGATGCCTCTTTAAAAATTTTCATAGATTTTCTAATAAGTAACACATCTATTATAGCTACACCTATTCCAAATATAGCTAATATCATTTTTTCGACATTTTCTGCTTCTTCCCTTCTTGCATTTGCTTCATCTGCCCATACAGTTTCTTCTGATATAACTTCATCTAATATATTTTTTGAATATATCCTTTTTGTCGAGCTTATCATCTCTTTTGGAAATAATGTTCTTACTTCAACATATCTTCCGGCATAAAATTTATTTAACTCAAATTCTATTGTATTTGTAGATGTCGCATAAATTTCACCATTTAATCCCTCAGTATGTCCCCAAACTTTTATTTCATCTGTAGATGTTGCATTTCGAGGTAGTAAAATTTTTCCAGTGATTTTATTACAATTTATCCTAAAATCACTTCCAATAAATTGCCAATATAATTCAGCATAGTCTTGATATTTAGCAATTACATCATTTACCTTATATGATATTTGATATTTTTTTGTTCCTCTTGTATCATCCATTCCTACGCCCCATGCAATTTCGAAGTTTCCCTGACTATTTTTTAGTCCATAATAACAATCTTTTGTTACATGATACATAATAGAATTAACTTGACTAAAATTTTTTTTAGTTCCCTCTGTAATTTCTACTACTTGCACATTTGATATTGATGAATATTTGCTTGAATCTGTTTTGAATGTTTTAAATAGTGTGTTTGTTTCTTCTACCGAAATGTCCCAAGTTTCAGTTACATTCATACTTCCATCTTGATTTATCTGTACATCAAAATCAAGATTGTTTAGATATAGACTTCCTGCATTACTCTTTGTGTTTCCAAGTATTATAAATATTCCAAAAAACATTAGAACTATCAGTATTTTCTTTGTTTTGTTCATTTGTATCCCCCTTTCTTTCGTTCATATTTTATTATAAATATTAAAAAATATCAATGGATTTATAAAAATATTTTACTCAAAGTCTTCTAACATTTCATTTAATTTTTGAGTTCCTATCACTTCTATTCCTTGCTTCAATTCTTTTATATCATTTTCACCAAGAAATTTTACACTTATGTCTGTAACTCTATATAAAATCTCTTCCCCACTTTCATTTATATAATAAACATTTATAAAACCATCTTTTTCCCTTAAAATATAAGGCCTATTTTCATCATTTAAGCTTTGGCTAGTTTCCATTATTTCATTTTGAACAGTTTTACTATAATCCTCCCACTCATTTAAACATTCATCCTTAACATATTTTCTTGACAATTCTGTTTCATTTTCCACAATATTTTTTGTGTCATTCATTTTTTCTCTTTTAGATACATAAAAAAATTCTATTCCACCAATAAAAATAATTATCAATATAATACTAAACAAAATCTTTTTCCACATATTAAATACACCTCTTTACATATTTTGGCATATTTATTCAGTTTTATTCATTTTTTAATAAATGTTTCTATTTTATATTTCTTTCCATCACTTACAATAGATATTTCCCCCATTTCATCTGTTCTATAAACCTTTGTTTCTTCTAAATTTTTCAAAGTAATATCTGATGGATGCCCAAATTTATTGTTTTTTCCAACTCCAATTAGAGAAATTTTAGGTTTAACAGCCTCTACAAATTCTAAACAAGAAGATGTCTTTGACCCATGATGTGCAACTTTTAAAATATTAGATTTAAGTAAATTCAAATTATTTTTATAGATTTCTAGTATTTTCATTTCAGCTATTTTTTCTATGTCACCTGTAAAAAGCATTGAAAAGTTTTTATATTCTAATTTACATACTAAAGAATTATTATTAATAGCATTATCTGAAATCATTTGATTGCTATCAGGCCACAAAACCTTGAAAAATACGTTATTTTCAATATAAATGATATCACCTTTTTCTACAACTACAATATTTATTTTTTTGTTATTTACAATTTTTATTAAATTTTCAAAATTTTTACTATTCTCAAATTGTCTTCCGATAACTATGTTTTTGACTTTCATATTTTCTATAACATAAAGTAGTCCTTGGGCATGGTCTGAATCCATATGACTAAAAATTACATAATCTATAACAGCAATTTTTCTATCAAGTAAATATGGCATTAATACACTTTTTCCAACATTATAATTAGAGTCTTTATTCTCACTTCCTCCTCCATCTATTAAAATTGACTTATTTTTAGGCGTTAAAATCAATGTACTATCACCTTGCCCCACATCAACAAAATATACTCTTAAATTTTTAGGAATACCTGACACAAAAATGTTTAATATACTAACTATGAGAACTAATGATATTATTTTTTTTGAATATAATTTTATTTTATACTTTATAAGACTTCTTATATTCTTAATTCTTTGTTCAAACATATTTGGATTTTTTTCTAAATATATTTTTATCATAACATTAAATATCAAAATAACTATATAATAAATTACAACTATTCCAATACTTGGTGTTACTATATATATTTGATTTAACGGCATTTGACTACCTAAATTTGAAAGAAAAATTAAACTTTTAATTAACATTGAGAGCAAAATTTTAATTATTTCAATTTTTATAAAAATAAAAATTATTCCCAAAATCATTATAGGTCCTACTATAAGTCCTGCTATAATGCTTATTATTAAACTCAAAAAAGGCAACATATTAAAAGATAAAATTAAAATTGGAACTATTAAAATTGATGCTGAAATTGTTAAAATTATAGAATCTATAAAAATTTTTACTATTTTACTTTTTAAAATATCAATTACAAAATTTCTTTTACCCTTTCTTATAACTCGTCTATTAATTTTTTCAACCCATATTTCATAAAATTTTTTTAATGGCTCTTGAAATATAACAATTCCAATTGTCGCACCAAATGATAGCTGCAATCCAATATCCTTTATAGAAAACGGATTTTGAACAAGTATTATTAACAGCGCTATACTTAATGCTTCAAATGTATCATTTTTTCTATAAACAAAATTTGACATAACCATAATTATACCAGCAATTCCAGCTCTCACAATAGATGGCGTAAAATTTACTATACTCATATAAATTAAAATTATTATGCTGCTCATCAATTTTGAGTAATGTTTTCCAAATATTTTTTTGAATATAAACTCTGAAAATAAAATTATATATGAAACATGCATTCCAGATACAGCTAAAATATATGATATATTGCTTTTGTTAAAATTTTCTATAGTTTTTTCTTCCATATCATCCTTTTTTCCTAAAATCATTCCTTTTAACATAGCTTTTTCTTCTGTACTTAAATTTGATTTTTCAAATTCTTCATTTATTTTTGATGCTATATAGTTCGTAAATTTTTTAAAACTCCATCTTGTGTTTTTAGCTAAAATAATTATTTTCTCGCATTTTACTGTTCCATATATTTTCTTAGTTTTGTAATATTCAAATCTATCAAATCCTTTGTAATTAGAACGTTTTTCTGGTTTCATAAAAATTCCACCAAAAGCAATTTTATCACCATACTTAATTTCTTCCGTTTCTTTATAAACATATACATATGTATTTTTATATTTAATGTTTGTTATTTTTACTTTAATTCTTTTTTCTTCCACTTCACATACTATTCCATTTAGTTTACAATTTTTTCCATCTAAATTACTATACAAATTTTCATATTTATAATTTTCAAATAACACTATTGTATTTGATATAATCGAAAATATAATAATTATCTTTAATACACTTTTATTAAATAAAATTTTTACGTATCTCGAATATCGTCTAATTGAAAACAGTTTAAATTTGTTTTTTCGTTTTTCATTTTTGGTAACCACATACACAAGAAATATTAAAACATAAAAAAGGACTATACTGATTTTACAATATAGCCCCATTAATATTCCTAAAATATATCCGATTACTGCTATTAAGATTGGTCTTTTCTCTAGCATAATCCTCCTTAATTTATTATTCTTCTAGCTGTTACATACCTCTTTGAGTAATAGCTATCTGATAAAGATGTTGTTATTACACCTGTTCTCGAACTTCCTGCATGTATGAATGTATTACCACCAATATATATTCCTACATGGCCTACTGATGAGTTTGATTTATTATTAAATATCACCAAATCTCCAGCTTGTAAATTTGATTTTGAAACTGCTGTTCCATTTGATGCTTGTGCTCCTGATGTTCTGCTTATACTTATTCCAAAATGTTTGTATACATATGATGTGAACCCTGAACAATCAAAGCCCGTTTCTGGAGATGAACCACCAGATACATATTTGTATCCTAAATATTTTTTTGCATATTCTACAATGCTACTTCCTGTTGCTCCAGAGCTTGATGTGCTTGAAGAACTTGCTTGAGATGATGTTGTCTTACTTTCTGTTTTTTCACTGCTTTCTTTTGGCTGCTCACTATTATTACTTGAAGTTGTTGCTACTGTTGCTGTTTCTGCTGTAGTTTCAGTGCTGCTTCTTGAAATCTGTTCGCTTCTTGATGTTACATCTACTTTTTTGTCTGATAAGTATTTACTTGCTACATAACCTGTTTTTCCATTTACTTTTATTTTTGACCAATTTCCAGTTGTTTCTGTTACTGTTACTTTTGTATTTACTGTTAATTGATTTATGATTTTAGCATCATTTTCAGCTTTTTCTCTTACATTAAGTGATTCAGCTGTTACGTATTTTGTTACTTCCTTTACAGTTTTACTTTCTTCTACTTTTGTCGTATTTTCTTCTTTTTTACTATCAGTTTGCGTTTCTTCAACTTTGTTTTCTTCTTTTTTTGCATTTTCTTGAGTTGTTTCTTCTGTTTTATTTTCTTCTACTATTTTTATTTGACTTGTTAATACCCATCCAGATTTGCATTCTGTTTCTATGTAACTCCATTTATTCATTACGTCTTTTACTGTTATTTGTGTGTTTTCATCAATTGTATGAATATTACTTGAAATTATAGTTGGTATGATTTTTAGTTCTATTTTTGATGATATTTTTCCTGTGTAACCTGCTTTTATTTCATCATTATTTTGACTGTTATCTTCTTTTGGTGTTTCTGTATTTTCATTTTGTGCACTTTCTGTTGTATTTTCTGTATTTGATGCTTCTACATTACTTACTTGATTTTCTGTATTTTGATTATTTTCGCTTTCTACAGTTGCTGTATTTGTATTTTCTATGCTTGTGTTTTCTGTAGTTTTATTTTCGGTTACATTTTGTGAAGCATTTTCTACATTTAACATGTCTTTTCTTATATATCCACTGTATGTTTTGTATTTTACTTTGTACCATTCTCCCTCTTCTGATAGTATTTCTACTTCTTCATTTAAAGAAATTAAGGTTACTATTCCCGAATTTGTTGTTGCCTCTTTTCTAATTCTTATTGTTTCTTGATTGGCTTTTCCTGTTGTAGCATTTGCTTTTGTGGTAATAGCTAATATCATAACTATTGTTATTATTAGCATTATTTTTATCTTTTTTCTCATTTTTTTCTCCTATTTTTCGTTTTTTAACAAGGCAAGTATATACTTTTTAGCAAAAATTGTCAACTTGTTTTTGGTTTGTATTTATATAATTTATATGCTGTTTCTTTGTTTTTTGTACTTTTTCTATTAATTTTGTAATATATATTTACAAGATTTACATAATATGATATAATTTTCCGAAATACAATATGTATTTGGCATAAACAGGGATATGAAAAAAATTGTTCATATCAAAAATACTTAGGAGGAAAAATTATGTTTTACAAGTATGGCTATACTGGCCCAACAAAAAAAAGAACAATCACTTCAGTAAGCTATGAAAATCCTACGCTTACAGATGATTTTCGGACACTAGTAGCATTAGAGGTAACCACTATTACAGAACAAACATGCGCTATAAATAAACTTGGACATTTATGTGGAATAGTAAGTTCTGTTTTAATTTCCAAAGAACAAGAAATGTGCTTCTTCAAGTTAGAAGAAGTCGATTCAAAGGAAATTAAACGTTATCGAGAAGGCAAAAACCCATCTCTTATCGTAAAGTTTGATGGAAAGCTCTATTATGGGGCTATTCCTTTCAATTTGGATCTTATGGCTGCTAAACTTTTAGGCTCATCTCACTTGTGTTCATTACCTAATCATGAATGCAAACGTCTTTCTGCAGCAAGTGATACTGATGGTGGATGTGCCAAAGTCCGAAATTTAGCAACTTATATCGAGAAATATCCTTGGATAAAAAGAGGGTATGAAACATTTAATACAAAGCAAGACTGTTTTGTTGTAAGTTCATGTACACATTACAACGCTTGCACCCCAAAGCCTAGGCAAAAAAGTTATAGCATTTCTGCTGAAGCTATAGCTCTTGAGGGAAAAGCTAGATGGCATAGGTGGATCAATAAATAAATTTTTTCTTTTAATTAATAATACAAACAGAGGAAGCAAAATAATTCTGCTTCCTCTGTTTGATTTTTTATTCTGTTTTTAGTATCTTCTCTATTTTAGCCTCCATAACACTTATTCTTTCGATTTTGCGAATGCTATTGGCCATCAGGTTCTTTTGTATTGATTTTTGTATATATGAATCAACTTCACTTACTTTATTCAATACATCTCCTTTTACATCCCTACATTGGTACCAATCTATAACATTGTTGCCATTATAGAAGACTACCGTAAGGTTCCACTTTCCTTCCTTTTGAGCCAAAGTAAACCGATACTCATTAACAGCTAAAAAATTTTGCATTTCATGCCCTCCTAAAAATGTATATTAACAGTTACTCTATAATTCTAGCACAAATTTACAATATATTCAATACACAATCGCGAATAAGTGTATAATAAAACCACTAATTTTATTGACTTTTTCCTTTGCATATGATACTCTAAAAAAAGAAGGAGGAGATTTTCATGAACAAGAAAAAAGTTATTTTATTATTTTCAGACCTTGAAGGAACACTTTTAAGAGAATCAGATGGAAAATTTGAGCCTAAAGATATGTATAGTTTTTTATCCGAATTATATAAACTTCAAGAATTAACAAAAGCCAAAATTCATCTTCATCTTGTTTCACCAGTATACCAAAAACAAATGAATGAAATCATGAAACAAATAGACAACACAATAGCATTTTTTAATAAACTTAATAAGTGGGAAAACACGTTGTATCCCATAGAAGGAGGAGCCGCTTATCCTGATATAGATATGATTTCAAGTGAATTTACAGGAGACCGAATTGTTCCTTTAAGAGAACCAGTAAATACAAAGGACTTTGATACAGCTAAATTTGGCAAAGCTGATTATGTACTAAATTGGTGTGAACATTATATGGAAAGTGATTTAAATGAACTTATAATGGCTATTTACTGTGGAAATGGTAGAAATGACTTAGATGCAATGGATTACATAAAACGTTTAAAACAAGGTTTTATTGTTTGCCCTAAAAATAGCAGACACGAAGCTAAAGCTAAGACTACTTTAGTAAGTGATAAAACAGATTTACTTGGAATTACTGATGGAATTTCTAAAATTAATAAACTTATTGAAAAAAGAATTGAACCTAATAAAGATGAAGCCGAACAAGAAAATTCATTGGCTGAACATTAATTACATAGTTTTAGAGGAGGCAAAATACATTTGCCTCCTCTATTGTGCATTAGTAAGACGACTTCTTGATTTCCTTGATTTTAACTAACATGGTAGTTAAATAAGTTACCTCATTTATGTGCCCAGCCTTGCTGTTTTTCTCAATAACATCGTCTAAATATTCTTTTACTTTAGCGATCGTAGTTTGGCTCACATCTACTAACTTAGTTTGTGCAAAATATTCTTCATTCATATAAAAATATATAAATGTTGTCGTTACTCCACAAACTGTTGATGTTTCACATTCGTAACTGTTGACTGATGCAATCCGGTTTTCCTCCATGATAATGCCCTCCTTAAAAAAAGTATATTAACTCTTGATTTTCTAAGTCTATCACAAATTTTCAATATATTCAATACCAATTCACTAATAATTCAAACTATTTTTCGAATTCAAATAAACTTTCTTTCCCTCAAACAATCTTTTAACCATCTTTTGAATTTCAACAACCACAATAGGAACAATCGAAATCATTACAGTATAAAGCCATTGCATACCATTTAGTGGTACAAGTTCAAACACTTTTGCAAAATAAGGAACAATAACAACTATGACCTGTAACAAAGTTCCAAGTATAAAACTTCCAATCAAATACTTATTTTCTAAAAGGCCTGTTTTGAAAATTGATTCTTCTGACTTTACATTAAAACTATGTATTAATTCAAGCATACCAAGGGCAACAAAAGCCATCGTTCTTCCTGTTGTAAGTCCAAATAACCTTGTACCAAGAGAAAAAGCAAATAGAGTTAAACATCCAAGCATTACACCTTCTATAATAATTTTTTCCCATAAACCTCCAGAAAATATACTTTCTTTTGAATTTCTTGGTTTTCTGTTCATTATGTCTTTTTCTTCTCTTTCTAGGCCAAGTGCAATTGCTGGAAAAGAATCTGTAACCAAATTTATCCATAAAAGTTGAATTGCAAGCAAAGGTGACTCCATTCCGGAAAGTAATCCTATAAAAATTGTTGTTATTTCTCCTATATTTGTCGCAATCAAAAAGTGTATCGCTTTTTTTATATTATCATAAATTTTTCTTCCTTGTCTTACAGCTTCAACAATTGTAACAAAATTATCATCTGCTAAAATCATATCTGATGCATTTTTTGCAACATCTGTTCCGCCTTTTCCCATCGCAATTCCAATATCTGCATTTTTCAAAGCTGGACTATCATTTACTCCGTCACCTGTCATTGCAACAACTTTTCCTCTTTTTTGCCAAGCTTTTACAATTCTAACTTTATGTTCTGGCGTAACCCTTGCAAACACTGAATAACTTGTTATATTTCTTTCTAACTCCTCATCTGATATCTTATTCAGTTCGCTTCCTGTTATTGCTTTTTCACCTGTTTTCAAAATTCCTAAATTTTTTGCTATTGCAGTTGCTGTTGCAATGTGGTCACCTGTTATCATAACGGTCTTTATTCCAGCTTTTTGACATGTCATAACCGCTTCTTTTACTCCTTCACGTGGTGGGTCTATCATTCCAATTAACCCTACAAAAATCAAATTTTCCTCTAATTCAAAATTTGCTTTTCCAAAATAATCTAATTCTTTATAACCCACTGCAATTACTCTTAAAGCCTCATCTGCCATATTTTCATTCTGTCTTTTTAATTCTTCCATTTTCTCTCTTGTTAATTTCTCAATCTTCCCATCTAAATATATTCTGTTACATTTCCCTATTAATATATCTGGAGCACCTTTTGTAATACTCAAAATCGCTCCATTTTGTCCTTTGTGAACAGTCGTCATCATTTTTCTATTTGATTCAAAAGGAAGTTCACTAATTCTAGGCATTTTTTTATATAATTCTTCTTTATTTATACTTTCATTTAAAGCCATATTTACAATTGCTGCCTCTGTTGGCTCTCCTACTGCCATCAATCTTCCATTTTCATCTTTTTTTATCATACAATCTGTACACATTGAGCCTAATTCTAACAACATTTTTGGACTAGATGCCATCGTTTTTACAACTGTCATTTTATTTTGTGTTAAAGTTCCTGTTTTATCTGAACAAATCACATTGCTACTGCCTAATGTTTCTACAGCTGGCAATTTTCTAATAATTGCATTTTTCTTTGCCATTTTAGTTACACCAATTGATAACATTATTGTAACAATTGCCGGCAAACCCTCTGGTATTGCCGCAACGGCTAAACCAACTGAAGTCATAAACATTTCAACAGGTTCTATTTTCTTTATAATCCCTATTATAAAGATTATTGCACATATAACTAAACACACAATTCCAAGAATTTTTCCAACTTCTCCAAGCTTTTTTTGTATAGGCGTTTCTGGTGCTTCATCTTCTATTATCATGTTCGCAATTTGTCCAATTTTGGTATTCATTCCAATTTCAGTTACAATTGCTTTTCCCCTACCACTTACAACAATACTTGCCATAAATGCCATATTTTTCATATCTCCAAGTGGAATATCTTCTTTATTTATTATCTTATTTGTCTTGCTAACAGGCTCCGTTTCTCCTGTTAAACTCGATTCCTCTATTTTTAAATTAAATTCTTCTATTATCCTGCAATCTGCTGGAACATAATTTCCGTCTGATAGTTCTATGATATCACCCTGAACTAATTCTTCAGCTAATATTTCTTTTAACTCTCCATCTCTTATTACTTTAGCAATTTGAGGAGTTAATTTTTTTAAACTTTCTATTGACTTTTCGGCTTTTTCTTCTTGAATCAGTCCCATTACCGCATTTAATATTACTATTGCAATTATTATTATAGAATCTATGTAATCATTTTGTCCTTGCATATATGATACTACTGCTGATATTATTGATGCTAGTATTAGAATTATTATCATAAAATCATTGAATTGTTTTATAAATCTTATTACTATATTTTCTTTTTTCTTTTCGTTTAATTTGTTTTTGCCTTGTTTTATCTGCCTTTCTTGTACTTCTTTACTTGTTAACCCCCTTTTAATATCTGTTTTTAGGCTTTTTTCTATTTCATATGTATTTTTGGTATGCCACATATTTCTATCTCTCCTTTCGTTTTTTGGACTTTGTCCTATTTTTATATATGCTTTTGAGAGATTTTTTATGCAAAAATTTTGTATTGGGGCTGGTTCTTTTTTGTGAATAAAAATGAGCATTTTCCGTTGGTACAGTTTTTTTGCGAAATGATACGGTCCCAATGGGAAATGATGATTTTGATTTACATAAATTTTGACTTTTTATGCCATTTATTGTATAATTAATGTGTGGTTGATAGTTTTCAATATCAAGTGCAATGGCAACTTATTTTATTTAAAATATGGAGGAAAAAATTATGACAAAATTAATTATCATCATTAGTATTATTGTTTCGATTGCTGCAAGTAATTCATCATACACCACCCCCAAGCAGCCAACCACATATTCAGCAATTGAAGGCGTATCCACTCCAGAAGTATCCTATCAGGATATTTCAACTGAAGAAGATTATATCTCTTTAGTAGAAAATGGCGCATTTTTACAGGCTGATTCATCTTTCTACACAAATAGTTTTTGGGTAGGTGTGGATTCAAAGCATAGCTTATTTGCCATGCAAACTACCAAAGGGGCAATTCTTTTACTTTCAGGAAAGGATTTCTGCCTGACACCTACTGAAGTATGGTATACTTCAAATAATGGTGTGAAACATTTCAACTATGCTGATGCCTATTTCATGTATCTGGATAGAGGTACATTACTAAATCCGGATGGAATTGACATAGACGAACTTTTAAAAAACAGATAAAAATGACTCGTTAACCAAATAAGTTGCCAAAAAGCGTAGCCTCTAGCTACGCTTCTTTTATTATTCATTTCGTCTATATTTTTCCCCGCATAAATTAGCTTATCCTACTGATAAAGTTTTACAGAATGTAAAAACTAACTATTTTAGATACGAAAAAAGGCTAGGTTTCTTGGACATTACCTAGTCTTTTTGGGTTTCATTTCATGCACGATTTGCTTAAGCACTATTATAATAGCACACATTTTATTATATACCAAATTTTCCAAATCATTCAACCAATTTCTTAATTTCCTCATCATTCTTCATTCTCTCACTCAAATAATGATATGCAACCTTATTTTGCTCAACAGCAATTTTTGCAATCTCTTCATTATCGCGAAGCCTAAAACTTGCATACTTAACAATAAGACCTTTATTGCTAACAGCTGCTTTAACAACATCGTAATCATCTCTAAGTTCTTCACTCGCAAAATATAAAGTTTGCCCATAAGATTCTACACTTGCTAAAATAACATCCTTATCAGCTCTTAATCTATCAGAAGCATAACATGCCGTCCATGGGGCTCCTTTAATTGCAAGTAACATTAGGTCTTTGTTATCTTTCAATCTATCACTTGCAAACTCCATTGCCTCACCATCATTTTCTAGGGCTGTTTTAACAACATCTTCATCATCTCTTAATTTATCTGATGCCCATTCCAATAACTTTCCTTGATTAGATACTGCATTCAATACATATGCTTTATCATTAGCATTTGCCTTGAGAGCTGTAACTTCTGGAGCTTCCATTTATATCACTTCCTATCAATTACTATTTTCGTATATTTCCTTATAAATTTCATAATCCCTTAAAATTTTCCTAACATAATTATTAGTTTCTTTAAATGGTACATTTTCAATATCAGAACCATCTTCTTTTAAAATTCCTTTATTTATCCATCCGTCAACATTTCCGCTCCCGGCATTGTACGCTGCTAAAGCCAAATTTATATTATCATATTTTTTTATTAACATAGATATATACTTCGTTCCCAAATTTATATTTATATCTGGCTCTAAAATATTTTCCTCATTTAGTTCAACATTTACCTTTAGACTTATTTCTTCTGCCGTAGAATACATAAGCTGCATTAAACCTTTTGCTTGTCTACTTGAAACAGCATCTTGTTTAAAATTACTTTCTGCTTTTATTATTGCATAAATTAAATATTCATCAACACCATATTCATTTGCATAATTTTTTACATATTCTGAATATTCTGTTTTATATGTTGTCATAAGTATCTGATTTTTTATTCTCTTAAAGTTTATCATTCCTAAAATTGATAACACTATTACCACTAATACAATTAGTATAATTATTTTCTTTGTTAGTTTAATCAATCTTTTCTCCTTTCTTGCATTGCACCTTTTGAATCGGTTCTTTCTTTCCATCAAAGAATCAGTTTCAAAAGAACATTGTACCAAAAAGACCCGGTCCCAAAAGAACAAATTCCTACTTACAATCATACCAGCTATCAGCTTTAGAAACCTCAGCTACCAAAGGCACATCAAGTTTTGCTGCTGACTCCATATTACTTTTTAAAATTTGTTCCACTTTTTCAGCTTCTTCGATAGGAGCCTCAATCATCATTTCATCATGGACTTGTAAAACAATTTTAGCCTTTAATCCCTGTTTTTGTAATTCATTATAAACCTTTATCATCGCAATTTTCATTATGTCAGCTGCTGTTCCCTGAATAGGAGTATTCATTGCTGCACGTTTTCCAAACTCCCTAACCATATAATTATTTGATGATAATTCCTTTATATATCTTCTTCTTCCAAACATAGTAGCTGAATAGCCATTTTCCTTGGCCGTTTCAACAATATTTTGCATATACATATTTACACCCGAATATTCCTCTAAATATTGCTCAATATATGCCTTTGCCTCTTTCCTGCTAATTCCGAAGTTGAGCTGCTAGGCCGAAGTCACTAATTCCATAAACTATACCAAAATTGACCGCTTTTGCACTGCTTCTTTCTTCTTTAGTTACTTCTTCTATTGGTTTATGAAGCACTTTTGATGCTGCTTGTTTGTGGATGTCTTCTCCATTTACAAATGCATCTATCATATGCCTATCTTTTGACATGTGTGCTAATACTCTTAGCTCTATTTGTGAATAATCTGCATCTATATATATCTTTCCCTCATCTGGAACAAATACTTTTCTTAATTGTTTTCCCAATTCCATTCTTGTAGGAATATTTTGAAGATTTGGTTCTGTTGAACTTATTCTTCCTGTAGCTGTTATTGTTTGATGGAAAAATGAATGTATCCTGTTTGTTTTAGGATTTATATAAGGCCTCATTCCCTCAACATATGTTGAATTTAACTTGCAAAGCTTTCTATATTCTAATATTTTTTCGATTATTGGATGTTCATTTAATAATTTTTCTAAAATATCTTCTGATGTAGAATATCCATTTTTCGTTTTCTTTTTTGATGGTAATCCTAATTTTTCAAATAAAACTTCACCTAATTGTTTTGGCGAATTTATATTAAACTCTCCTCCAGCTAAATTATATATTTCTGATGTTAATATGTCAATTCCACCTTTTAGGTTATTTCCAAATTCTACTAGCTTATTTTCCTCAATATGCATTCCATTCCATTGCATATTTGCTAAAACTTCAACTGTTGGCATATCTATATTTTTAAATAATTCAATTGCCTCTATTTCTTTTAATTTTTCTGTCAACGCTTCAGATAATTCATATATAGCATATGCATAAAATGATATTTTATATTTTAAACTATCAGTTCCATTTTCTTTAATATCAAACATTGTAATTTGCTTCATTTCTTCATTTGCCCCATTAATTTCAAGGTATTCATTTATATTCAAATTCAAGTATTTTTCTATTAAATTGTCTATTACATATTTTCCCTCAGTTGGGTCTAATATATAACTTGCAACTGTTATATCATATTTTAAATTTCTTACATTAATTCCTATTTGTTTTAATAAGATATAAACTCTACCTAATTCATATCCAAATTTTTCTATCTCTCCATCTTCAAAAATTCGCTTTAAAAAGTCATAAAATTCATCTTTATGTTCTGTTTTTTTTATATAATAAACTTCTTTTTCTTCAGAATTATAAATTGATATAGATATTATATCTTGCTTTATTATATTTTCACTATTTTGATTTTCTTCTAATCCTAAATAAAAAACTATTTTTTTCAATTTATTAATTTTTTCTTCTATCTCATTAATTGATATTTCAGAATTTATTTTAAATAGATTTTTTAAATCAATTTTACTCTCACTATTATTTTCTACACCTTGTCCATCTAAATTAAATCTTTCTATATACTTTTTAAAATTGCAAACTTTAAATAATTCTAAAACTTTTTCCTTATCCCATTCTTCAGTTTTTAAAGTGTCTAGAGTATCGTCAAGTGGTACATTTACATCTATTTCGCCAAGTGTCCTAGAAATAAAAGCCATATCTTTATTATTTATAATAGCTTCTTTTTGCTTTCCTTTTAAATCATCTGTTCCGGCATCAATTTGTTTATATAAATTTTCAATTGTACCATATTTCTTTACAAGATTTATTGCTGTTTTAGGCCCAATTCCAGAAACACCTGGAATATTATCTGATGTATCTCCTTGTAATCCTTTTACTTCTATTAATGACTTTGGCTCTACACCATATTCTTCCAATACTTTTTGTCTATTATAATCATCTACTTCTGTTTTTCCCTGCTTAGTTCTTGGAATTCTAATTGTGATATTATCACTTGCAAGTTGAAATGTATCCCTATCTCCTGAAAGTATTACTACATCTAGTCCTTGTGCTTCTCCAAATTTACTTAATGTTCCTAAAATATCGTCTCCCTCATAGCCCTCTTTCTCTACAATATCAATATTCATTGCTCTTAAAATATCTTTTATAACAGGCATTTGATCTGCTAGTTCATCTGGCATCCCATGACGATTTGCTTTATACCCCTCATATAACTTATGTCTTGCTGTTTTAGCTTTTAAATCAAATGATACTGCTATATATTCAGGATTTAGGTCTTCCAAATTTTTAAATAATATTGCCAAAAAACCATATACTGCATTTGTGTATTTACCATCATTTGTCATTAACATTTTACTTCCCATTATTCCATAAAATGCTCTATTCATTATACTATTTCCGTCTATTAATAGAAGTTTCTTTTTCACTGCTTTCTCCTTTCTGTTCTTTTTGACCCATTGGGACCGGTTCTTTTTGGGTATCGACCCATTGGGACCGGTTCTTTTTGGGTACTTTTGCAAACATTTTTATTTTTTTTCTTCATGATATTCTTTTTCGGTATTTACATTCCAAATATTTGATTTATCTTTAGTTCCATTTTTTATATTTTTAACCGCTTCAAATGCTGTTACCATCGAATGATCCATATTATTGTAACGATGTTGGCCATTTCTTCCTATACAATATAAATTTTCGAAGCTATCTAAATATTTAATCAATTCATCCATTTTAGAATATGTGTCAAAATATGCTGGGTATGCCTTTTTCACTTTTTCTCTATGTGAATCTAAAATATTATTTTTTTCTATTATACCCATTTTTATCAATTCATTTGCTGCTACATCTATAAATTCGCTATCACTCATGTTCCAATAATTATCGCCTTCATTACAAGTATACTCTAGGCCTATCCAAACTGTATTTCTTGGGTCTTTTAACATATATGGTGACCAATTGTTGAAGATTTGTATTCTCAATAACTTCGCTTCTGGCTCATGAACATATATCCAACAGTCTGGTACTATATTTCCAAGAGTTTTTATATTCGTTTCATTTTTCAGATTTAATTTGTTTACTAAAAGTCCAACTGTCATAAAATCTCTATATGGCAAACCTTTTGCAATCTCTAACATACTTTCTGGAATATTTTCTCCATTAAGGCCGCAAACTAAGTCTTTTACAGGCATTGAAGATATAAATATGTCACCCTCAATTGTAATTGTTTTCTTTTTTACTTGTGATATCAAATCTCCATTTTCTATATCATTTTTAGTTACTTCACATTCTACAGATATAATCTTTCCATTTTCAATATTTATATTTTTTACTTTGTATCCCTTTAATATTTTTCCACCTTTATTTTCTACTCTTTTAGCTAATGTTTCCCAAAGCTGACCTGGTCCAAATTTTGGATACCAAAATTGTTCGATTAAAGATGTTTCTGTATTTTCTTTATTTTTTCTACCAAAAACTTTATTGAACATATCTTTTATGATTGCTTTTATAGATACGCCTTTTACCCTTTGAGCTCCCCAGTCGGCTGAAATTTCTGAGGCTTTTCTTCCCCATAGCCTCTCTGTATAGTTTTTAAAAAACATTTCGTAAAGTTCTTTTCCAAATCTGTTTATGTAAAAATCTTCAAGAGAGTTTTCCTTTCTTTTGAAAACTACAGCATTTATATAACTAAATCCTACTTTTATTGTTCTAATTAAGCCCATATTTTTTAGTGTCTTCCATTTCAAACTAACAGGATAATCGAAAAACTTCTTTAAGAAATATATTCTTGATACCCTTGTTCTTACAAGCATAACTTCATCTTCTATATTAGGATTTGGACCTCCGATATTTAATTTTTTTTCTCTTTTTAATTCTTCGTCATCAAATGAATTTTCTCCTTGAATAGGCATTAATTCTTCCCAATATTTCATAACTTCTTGGTCTTTTGAGAAAAATCTATGTCCACCTATATCCATTCTATTTCCATTATATTTTACTGTTTTTGATATTCCTCCTATTTCAAATGTTTCTTCTAGAATTGTTACGTCATATTTTTCTTTTTCATCTAATAATTTGTCTGCTGCTGTTAGACCAGCTGGTCCTGCACCTATTATTATTACTTTTTGCATTTTTGGGTTTCCTTTCTATCCTTCTGGTACCGATTCTTTTTGGGGACTAAAAATTATTTTCCTTTTGAATAAGCATTTCATAACTAACTTTTAATATCATTTCATATCTCATTTTCAATATTTTCTTATAAAAAGCTTTTCTAATGTTTGAAATACAAGGAGTTTCGTCAATAATTACATTTATTTTTTCAAAATCTATCCTTGGAAAAATCCTTAAAAGAGCCTGATTACACTCTTCATTTTCTAGTCCTGAAATCCATGAAAAATAATTTATTTTTTTGTCATTATATTTTAGAGCTGAAGTTGGAAAAATATATACTCTAGCTTCCATTTCATTGTCATTATCTATAATTTCAGCAATTCTTTCATCAGTAAGCTGCGGATATAGACATGATGCACAATCATAAATTGGAGCAATCTCTATTCTTCTTAGACTTTCATTTATTAAAAAACCCCAATTTCCATTATGTCTGTCAAAATTTCCTACTAAACTATCGGCAATAAACATATCCCAAAAGAAAGCTAATAATTTCTTTCCATCATATATGCTTTGATTTTCTATAGTTTCTATTACTTCGCTTAGTTCTGTTCCATAACCATTTTTCGATGTTTCAATTTGACTATTTTTAAATTCGGCAAATTGTTTTAATATAGTTCCATTTGTAGTAAAATCTTTACATGCAACAACAATCTTTTCTTCTCCATTAATTCTATATCTTCCAAGAATTGTTTCTTGCACATTTAGACCTAATGTTTTCAAAATATTACAAGCAATATATTCAGATATACAACTATTTGAATATCCATGTTCAGATATTCCCTCATTTATTGCTGGAAATTTTAACATATAGTCATTTTCTTGATATACAATACATATCTTTCCACCATTTTTTCCACCATAATATTTAAAATTATTTTTCTCACATTCTGTAAAGTCAATCATTTTCTTTCTCCATTCTGATATATTTTTTATATAAATAGTCACATTGTTCATCTGAAATATCTCCATCAACCCAAGCACTGTTAACTGAACCCTGAAGTTCATCTATAAGACAATCTATGTAACTAACATTATTTTTCAGTCCTTCTTTTAAATTTTTTAAATCATTTTCTAAATATGGAGGTAAACATTTTTCTAAAATTTCTGGGTTATATTTTTGCTTCATATAATCAATTTCCTTTCCAAAACATCAAAAATTCCAACCATTACCATAATTATATTTTTATCCTACAAGTTTAGCCACAAGTCCAAACGAAACAATCATCATAATAACACTTGCCAAAAATACACCAGCAAGAACTGCTAAAAAAGTCTTTTTTCTATCCATTTCTAAAACAGACGCAATAAGAGAACCAGTCCAAGCTCCTGTACCTGGAAGTGGAATTCCAACAAATAATACAATTCCTAAATATCCAAATTTTTCAATCTGTCCTTTGTGTTTTTCAACCTTCTTGTCTAACCATTCAGCTATTCCCTTAAAGTGTTTGCTATTTCTCATCCAATTTAAAATTTTATTTATCAATAGTAATATAAATGGTATAGGAAGTAAATTTCCTACAACACTTATTATGTAGCTTGGTATTGGTTTTAATCCTAAAAGGGATGCCGCAAGAAGACCTCCTCTTAATTCTAATATCGGCATTAATGATATTATAAATACTAATATTTCTTTTCCAAATGCTATGGATGTTATTCCTCCAAATGCACCTATTATTCCATTTACTAATTTTTCGCTCATTTTTTATCTTCCTTTCTTTGACTCATTTGACCCATTGGGGTCGGTTCTTTTTGGTCCCTTTTTTTCATTATATTATCAATCATTTTCTCTAATTCAAGAGTTCTTTCATAGACTTCATCTTTTTCATCCATTTATCTTTCCTCCCCTGCATCATTTCCTTTTCTAGATGAAAATACTTCTTCAACCCTTCTTGTGTCTTCCAAAGTTACCTCATAATTTTTATACATACTAATTAAGCTATTTGCAATTCTTTCTTTTTTTGCAGGACGTCCTGTAATTTTTTTGCCTTTGCATAAATATAGCTGATTTAGAAAAAAGGCCTTGTTTTTTAAATCACTTACTGACTCGCCTGTTGTAGAAACTTGCTTTAATATCTCATCTTTTAATACATTTTTAAAACATAACAATATTTTTTTATACTCTCCTCCATTAATATCTTTATACCTTAAAATAGCCCTATGTATTCTTTCATAAGTTTTATCTCTCATTTCGTCTGTAAAATAAATTTCCTTAAAACTTCTATCAGCAAACTTTAGTCCAGACCTATTATTTTCGATATCAACAATTATTTTTTCTAAAATTTTTTCATTTGTTAATCCTGTATCGTTTTTTTCTTCACCTGTAAATATCCTAAGATATTTCTCAATTTTGAGTTGTTCTCTTTCCAAATTTTTTTCAAAATTAAAAATTTTTAATGGAACTCCTAATTGTGCTGCTGCTTTCAAACACATTTTGTACATTTGATCTTCTTTTATATCTTTTTCATTTGTATATTTTACGTATAATACAAAATCCGGAAAGTCTTTTTCCATTTTATGAGACTCATTATTATAAAACCATTTTTGTGTTACTGTTTCATTGTATCCAAACCTAGTTGAGTCTATCATTTTTTCCGGAATTCTAAATTCAATTCCAACATTGTAATTCCATGGAGATCCCGAAGGAGCAAAAGAACTATTGGCTTCATCACTACCAATATCCCAAGGTGCCATAAGTAGTAAAGAACCCCTTTTACATTTAACATATCCGTATATAGGTCCATTTAGCCTTGCAAGTCCAAAAAGATTATTAGACGCAAAACTTTTGCAATTGCCGCTTCCACACAGGTTCTATTTTTTCAAAACTATCATTGAAATTTTCCGGTTCTCTCCAATTTGCGTTATACGCTCCTTCTACCCTAAAAAAAGCTTTAAAATCACCTGTAATCTCAGAAACTTCTACATTTTTTTCATTATATTTTATACTTTCAAGTGGAGTTTCTTCTAATTTTATTTCATCATTATATAGCTTTTCAAATAACTGCAATGCCTGCTCTTCTATATGCACACTTGCAGAATATTCAATATTTTCCCATCCTTGGATTGTTTTTTTATTTTCGTCATATAAAGTTTGTGCTTCTTCTTTAGTCAAATTCAAAATTGTTTTTAAATTTTTTAATTCTTTTGTTACTTTTTCATTTGCATATTGCCCCTTTAAAATTTCATCTATATCTTTTCCATATTTATATACCAAATTTCTTGCACTTTCAATATCCATTCCATATGAAAGTTCTAAAATTGCAAATATTCTTTTTTTCTTTTCGGTTAAATCCTCAAATTCTTTTGATAATCTTCCTTCTGTATCTTTTCCTTCTAAAATATTTTGACAAATTTCTTTTCTATTTTTTTCGTAATTTTCTAATTCATCCAAGGTTTCAACTTTAAACCAATTTTTTCTCTGTAGTAAACAAAAATATAATTGTTTTAATTGTTCATCTTGCAAATCGACACTTTTTATATTATTGATTAATTTCTCATATTGTGCAAAATTTTTGCAAATAGTATCCATCTCTAGTGCCCAATTTTCCCTGTTTCGTGCAATATAACCTAAGAGTTTCATGAAATTTTTATTGTTTATATTATTTTGAATTTGATCTTGTAAAAGTTCATTACAAGCCAAATTTACTAATTTGTCTTCTCCAATAAATGTTGCAACTTTTTCTTCTAATATTCCCAAATTAAGAGTTTGATTTATTTCAGGATGTAACTCTTTTAAATTGCAATATCTATCAAACATTTCAGATGCATTTTGCATATCTATTTTTTTGATTAATTTTAAGACTGTACCTAAGCTAAGTAAATCAGGTTCTGTATTTGAAAATAACTTAATAGCATCTTCTTTTGATAGCCTTTCATTACTTACAAGGTTCTTTAACACCCCTTTATAATCATATTGAATAAAGTCTCCTCTTATACTTCCCCAAATTTTTATAAGAGCCTTAATATCCCCCTCATATTTTTCTATATTTTTTTCAAACCAGTTTCTTTTTTTTTCAAAAAAGCCATCTAAAGCTTTCCATACTTCTATTTGGTCATCAAGACTTTCTCTTTTAATGTATAAAGCTTCATCTGTTATTCCTTTTACACTTAACATACATTTTACAGCTTCTGTGTATTCATTCATGTCTTTTTCATTTTCTCTTAGAATGAACTTTGCTATTTCGTAATAACTATCGTCAAATGATGTCTCTTTTAAAAAAGCTATTTTATCAATCTTTGCTTTTTTTATAATGTCATAAACTTTCATAAAGTTTTCTCTTTTAAAGTCTTTTTCCATTGTATTCCAAAGTTTTAATATAAAGTTTTCATCTTTATTTAAATATTTATAAAAGAATTTCCAAAACTCATCCAAATAGACTTTTTTGTTTTTTTCATCTAAACCACAATATAACTCTGCTACCGTTCTTTCGTCTAATCTTGTTTTATTTTTTTCAAAATAATCTTTTTGAATATCCTTATCTGTAACCCTAAATATACGAAATGTTATTGCTGGATTTTCTTTTAAAATCATTTTCAAGTGTTTTTCTTGTTGTTCTTTATTTGTTCCTTTCCAAAGATATATAATTCTTCTTTCAAATTCAGACTCGCAATCACTTGTATTATATATATCTTCATATATGTGCATAAAATGCTTCTCTTGATTTTTGGTGCCTTTCCAAAATTCTATAAATCTATAGCCATATTGTTTTGCTGTTTTGTAAATCTCATCAAATACATAGCCATTTTTTTCTTGTACTTTCAAAGTTAGAACTGACCATATTTTTGTGAGCTCATCTCCGCATATCTAGTTCTCTTGGAAATCTTGTTTTATTTTCATTAAAATATTTTTTGAAAAATTCATCTTGTATTTCGTCTGTAAGGTTTTCTAAGATTATTTTTTTAAAATGTGCATCTCTATGCATAAGATTGAAAATAATTTCATCTTTGCATAATATTTTTATTTCGTTACTTATGTTTTCAAGAAAATCTATATATTGAATTATAAATATTTCTGTGTCTTTTAGTTCATTTTTTATTTGTTTTAGTGTATCTTCGTCTATTTGCATTATTTATTTGGTCCCTTTCTTATTTCTTACTAAAGATTTTTAATATTTTCTCAAAAATTTTTTTATACCACTTTTTCTCCTCATATTTTATTAATTCTTTTTTATCCTTTTCTGCATTTGCCGTATTAGCTTGTCTGTTCTTAAAAACATTATCTAAATCATATTTTTTTCTATTTTCTTCCTCAATAAATCTATCAACTTCATTTAATTTCTCTTTTTCATCACTGTTTGCCCAAAACAACCTATATATAACAGCTAGCAAATTTTTAGCTTTATCTGATAAATTTTGTTTATCCATTGGTAATGCTATATTATACGTAAAATCACTATTTTCATCACAGTTTTCTTCTAAATATGTTATAAATTTCTTCGGAATTTTATTGTATTCATCTATTGAAACATAGTTCAAAACTTCTATTACTTCTGAATAAGCACTCTCATAACTTATATCTTTATTTATATCTTTCATTTGTATTCCTCCAATCCATATTCTTTTGCTATTTTTAACTGTTCATCAATAATTTCTGCTTTTTCACTCATTCTTTTTATTGCTTCTTGTTCATGTAATATTTGTTTTATATTTTTTCCTGTAAGTCTACTTTCTTCTCTTAATTGTTCACCAATATCTTTAGTGCTAACACTGCCCCTATATCCATCAATTGCGGTTTCGTCAATTTCACGAATTATATCATTGATTTTAGTTAAACCTTTTCTATATTCTTTTGGCAAAGATTTTACATATTTTCTAAATTGAAGCATATTATAAAAACTTTCAGATATCCCATATTTTCTCAAAATTACATCTGGGTTTGTCCCACACACAATGTCTGCAAATATTCGACAGTTCTCTTCAGGAGTATATTCATCAAAATAGACTTTTGCAATATTTTGCCTGAATTCTCCTTCTTTTGCCATTAATTTTTCTTGAAATTTTTCTCTTTCATCTTCCGTTCTATTTTTTACGTATTTTTCTAATTTTTCATCCCAATGCTCACCTTGATAATTGTATCTGTTATCCACCATTTGTCTTACTTCTTCCCTAAATGCTTCATTTTTAATATATTGTATAACATCTGATAATACTTCAATTATCCTTTTTGTGTCAGCTTGTTCTGTTGAAAATTCAGACATATATTCCGCTTCTTCTATTATTGTAGTCTTTCCCAATAAAATATCCTTTATATTGGCAGTTAAAGATATTTTGACATCTTCGTTTTCCTTTTTTAAAATCATGTCAAATAAATCTTCTGTATCATATCCATTTGCTTCTAATTCACTAGCAAATTCCGAGCAATAATAAACATATCCTTCATCGAAATATCCCTTTCTTCCAGCTCTACCAGCTAATTGCTCAAATAAATTTTTGCTTATTGGACCATCATAATATTTAGATAACTGTGTAAATATTACATTTTGCACAGGAAAATTAACACCTAGTGCCAATGCATCAGTTCCAACTACTGTATCAATTAATCCTTCTTCAAAACATTTTTCTATAAACATTTTTTCTTTTGGTAATAAAGCACCATAATATCCAGCTATTCCCAGCTTCGCATCTTCGATAATTTCCTCATTTTCTATTTTATCATTTTCAGCCATCTGGGTTATTTTTTCAATTTTTTCATCAGATTGTTCTTCCCTTTGGTTTGATAATTGCTCTAGTACGAACTCGATGTTTCTTCTAGAAAATGTTACTATTAGTGAATCTCTTATTTCTTCTGCCTCAATATCTCCTTTATATGATAAAGATGTTAATCTTGATTTATTTTCATATGTATAAAAATCTCTTTTAGATACTTTCTCAACATATTCCTTTAACCTATCAATGTCCCCTAATGTTGCTGAACACAATAAAATATTACTTGCTTTTGATTTATTTAGTGCATCTATATATGTTCTTGCTCTTGATGCATTTTCAAATATATAATGAAATTCGTCCATTATCAATGTTACATTTATTAAATCACAATATTTATTAGTATAAATTTCTTGTGTACAACAAATAAAGTCACAATTTTCTGGAACATTTTTTATATCTCCAGTTTCTAGTCCTACTGTATATCCAGCTTGCAATAGCTCTCTATATCTTTGATTTGATAATGCTTTTATTGGTGCTGTTATTATTATCGGTCTTTCATATTGTTTTAGCGCCCATTCTAAAAATACTCGCGTTTTTCCACTCCCTGTTGGCGAACTTAATATTACATTACTTTTGTCTGATATTTCTTTTAGGCATTCTTGTTGCCATTTAATGTCATTGTCTCCTTTTTGATCGTATTTACTGTATTGATTTTCATTAGTATCCATATTTTTTACCTCTTTCCAGTTTGATAAGTTTATTATATCATATTAGGAAAATATGTCTATATTTTGTGGAATTTTTTCTTTTAAATAATATTGATTTTAATTTTTTAGTGATAAAAATTTATTATGAATAAAAGAGAACAGGGAACATCTGGTACACCAAACATTCCCTTTTTTATTACTTATTTATTAAATTTCTTCAAGCAATTTTCTTGCCTTTGCAATCTGCTTAGACTTGAAACTGCTCTTAGATACTTCAAGAAGCCTTATTGCCTCTTGAAGTTTTTCTTCAGTATCCTCCTCTAATGGGGACTTTTGGAGTAAATGACTTGCAACAAAATATATTATTGCAATTGTCATCTCCTCCTTTTTCAGTATACCTAACATATTCCTATAAAAATCATAGACTTTATGTTCTGCATACCTCTCTTTTTGGGAGTTTTCCGTAGGGTATCCTCCATATGCCCCTGTAGCCAAACAAGCTATAAGGCTTGCAAAGCTATTTTTATAATTTTCGGGCGCATCTGGATATTTACCCTTAGCCCACTCTCGTAAGGCTTCGGTTATTTCCGTATGGTGCCAGAGAAGCCACTTAAATATAGCTTCGTCTGACAATCCATCTGTTTCCCTTTTTGGATCTAATTTGAAAAACCTTATAAAGGTTTTCCCTTCAAGCAGAACAGACATATGCTGCTAAACCTCCTTTCTGTTTTGTGGTTGTTACATTTATACGATGTAATCAATCACCTCCTCATCATACAGGAGTGCATGGCTTTTCCAAAACTTCACAGCTTTGGCATGCTCTTTAGATCCTGGGATCAGCTGCTTATCCCACGGTTCCGGTTCCGAGTTTTCCCCAACAAAAGCCGTGATTAAAATGAAGTATTCACCTTCATCATCACTTGCTTTTTTGAGGATAATTACCACAGAAGCACACGGCTCCGGTTTTCTGCCAATGACCATTGGAGTAGGCCCTTGGCGTCTTTTTCGAACCACCATTATTACTTTGTCGTTTTCACCGACTTTGACACAGGTGGTTTCCCCGACAACTCTGTCAAATTTTACGACATGTTTCTCAAAATTGGAAACCTGTGTAATTTTTGATAGTGCTGACTTCATGGTTTCACTTGAAAATCCATGGTCGACAAAATGACTATTTAACCGGTCATAAACCGGCACACCATCTAATGTTCTTCCAAGGAAAACCAATCCCTCTCTTGTCAATTTCTTCTGTTCATGGCCTGTAAGCTCATACTTATAGGTCCAAGGCATGAAAGGGTAACTATTGTTGCTGCTGCCATTGTTTTTTCTGTTGCTGTTCATTTTTTCTGTGCTTCCCATATAGCAACTTAAAAATCTAAAATTTTTCCGTTCTATATGCTCACGTCGATTCGTAAGAATATTAATTATTGGAAGCTCCTCCTTTCTTTTTCAGAACTTATTTATGCCAACCCCACCAGTTGCCTTAGCAAGGTCAGTTAACATAGTATTACTTTCTTCAACCACAAAAGCGTGTACTTTCGTACCAGCAAAATCTTTTGCTGTTGAAGAAATACTGTCATCGCCATCCGTGATTACCACAAGCTCTGGTCTATAAGTAGAACCTTCTGCAATAATCTTATCGATTTCTGCTTTGGCCTGCTTCATAGCACTATCAATGCTTGTAGAACCTCCGGAAAAGTTTTTATTTCTCAAAGTTTCCATCAAAGACTTAGCTTCTTCTGGAGTTTTGACACTATAAACTTCAAGAAGTTCAGTGTCAAAAAAAGAGAAATATAACTCTGCTTCTCCGGTGATGACCGCTTTCAGGCGGTTCATTAGAATTCCACATGCTTTTGCAATGCGTTTTCCCGAATCCATTGAACCGGAGCAATCAACGATGATAAAAAGCAATTGCTTTTTTTCAATATTGACCACTCTTTCTCGAACTCTCGCCTGCTTACTAGCCACTCTATACCAAAAGTAAGAGCGGTTAGTCTGATAGTGTGCCCACTCAGATTTTGAAAGCTTTGAAAGCTCATCAAATCCGTTAATAGAGCGAGTTATTACCTCTTCTCCATTTGGATCTGCTTCTTGCTTCTTACACTTTCGCACCTGCATTTTGGACAAACTATCCAACTGGCGCGAAATTGATAACCAAATGGATTTATCCCCCATCATGTCCTCTGCGATTTCTCGCTTGGACATTTCAGGAGTTTCACCCATCAGTTCTTTTTCAGTTTCAGAAAGTGTATCAACACTATCGATACTGTCATGAAGCTGATGTGCTACTCCTTCAGGAGAACCATCCTGAAAAATAGGTAACGGTTCGCCATCTTCGCCGCCACCATTTCCCCCTTTCATCTTTGAAAGGAGTTTCAAGCAGTTCATCGCCTGTTCCAAAGGCGTTTCACCTTCAAATCTGCTCATATCTATCTCAGATAGAAAATCACAGACATTCTGGTGGTATGCCATTTGGCTTTTATGGCGATCTGCCACAATTTTGGTCTTTTCCTTGGTCCAATTACCATCGGATAGTTTCCATTCACCATAGCCATTGGGTTTTTCCAACCTTTCTACCACTCTCTGCATTACTGCATCTGAGTATTTAGAAGGTGGATTAACCCTTCCTCCAGCTGCCAGATTAGCCAAATCTGTGGCTAAATCTCTAGAATATGACCGTAGTCCTACTCTTTCAGCAGCCTCTCGCATTTCTTCCCTAGAGGGAGCAAGATAGCCCTCTGTTGTAGTTCTAAATATTTCCATGCTATTTTCCTCTAGTAAGTACATGCTGAACACATCATCTCACTCCTAGTTGTGCCAGAGAGAAATGCAAGTACAAAGACTTGATTTCCCCGAGGAGCCTCCTTTCTTTTTTTCGGCTTAAATTCTTGTCAAATTGAGAGCCTTAGTCTGGGCTTCAGCACTCAAATCTGACACTTTGTTTCTCAGCTCCTTTCTTTCAGACACAAGGCTGTCTGGAACTTTTAATGTGGATACTCGATCCAGAAGTTCTGTAGCCTTTTTGCTGACTTGGAGTAGCTGAATTGGACGATGCTCACCTTCCATGGTTTCATACAGAGCGCTATACTCTGTTTTATAACCAGCAAGAGCCTTTTCACCCTTCTCTCTCTCCATTGCTGCTTCGATGTCAGCTTGGAGAGATTTTGCTAATACTTCGAGTCCAGGAAGGAAACGAAGATTAACCAAGTCCTCCTTAGCTACCACGTCGCGTCCTGCGACCATTGCCGCAGTCTGGCATACCTGAAAGGCATGTACTGCAGTACGTGGGGAAACAAAGTTTCCGGATGCTGTCGCGTTTGCCAAGACCTCTGCTAAGATGCCCTGAAACTTTGTCATACTTGGTCCTGTCATTTTCTGGCAAGTCTTTTTGAACAAAGCCTCATAAGCAGCCTTGTCATAGCTATCCCATTTTACATTTAGCTGCAAAGGGAATCTCTCAATAAGTGCTTCAGCTGCTGGACCTAAGTCAGCAATTTCAGCTGGCTCCTTATTTGTGAGGCAAACAATTACCTCTGTACGCATAGGGAACCGCTGTGCTCCGTTTCTCAGCTCTTTAGATGTAAGAACATCTTTGAGAGCCAACAGAACGTTAGCGGGTGCGTCGAAAAGCTCTTCAAAAATCGCTATGCGATAATTGAGGAAACTACGTTCTGGATAATACTCCAAAACGTGCTCTTTTTCGAGCTTTTCGAAATTCAGCCCACCATAAATGCGCGCCTCATCCATACCTTCTCCAAAAAACTGGACAAAGGTTTCATCTTTAGCATCAAGTGCTTCAATGACTTTCTCCAGCATTTTGGACTTAGCATGTCCGCCAGGTCCGAAAAGAATTACATTCTTTCCGCCAACAAATGCTAAAGGCAAAATTGCCTTTACATCGTCAACGAATACGAAATTGTCATCGAGTGCCTTTACAATTGCCTGAGCAATCTGCGTTGTGTTCTGTGTCATATTATTTTTTCAATGTTCCATACAAGTCCACTCTTTTTGAGTCATCTTGTCCCCAGTTGTTAAAACTAAGCTGTCTGTGTGAGGCGCAGATAGGGAACTCTCCTTTCTCTTTTTTAATAATATAAGTAATATGTTCTCTTACTCAGCTATACATAGCTAAATATCAACAAAACGAAAAAGACCATTTTGTTATAAAATATTACTCCTCACGATATAATATATTTTATCACAAATCCGTAAATTTTGCAATCAAAAATTTGCACACGCAAAAATACGCCGAAGTAACAATCTACCTCGGCGTATTTTTAGCCCAACTGTTATTTAGGCCCATCCATATTTTCTCGCGCATCCTTCGAAAGATTATTTTACCACTACGTACATTGACGGGACAAAATTTATTCGAATTGGATTTACCGCATATGGTTTAGCAATAGGTGGTCAACTCTATTGCCCAATTTCATCAGTCTAAATTCACAATGTTCCTAGGGAAGGACCTTTTGCCTCTCAAATGGCTTTTTACTTCCAGAGCATCAGAATTCTATGTCCTATATAAGCAACATAGGCTCACCAACGATATCAATAAGAAATAAATGTTGGAAAGTCTTCCTAGGTGGCCCAACACAAATACAAGATATACTTTTTGCATTCCAAATTCTTCGTACTTTTGACGGCTTGGATATGCAGAAGCTTTTTTCTCTATTCATGCCCACCATCGGCATTTTTTCAACAGCACGTTTTTAAACGCATTTTAAACCTCCTTTGGCTTAATACAACTAATTATACCACATTATGTCAATCTTGTCAAATAGTTCTTCCACAAACCCGTCCACCATTTTTATTATTTCGTCTGCTTTTAGGAATTATATTAATTCTTTTCATAAATTACCCAAACAACCCGCGTTTCTTCACTGGAGGTTGCTCATTCATAGTCTTAGCTAGTTCTACCATTAAATCTCTTTGTTCCTTAGTAAGTCTTCTAGGAGTTTGAACAACAACTCTAAAAATAAAATTGCCTTGAACTGTAGAATTTAAGCTTTTAAATCCCTTAGCTCGAATAGTAAATTGTGTTCCAGTCTGAGTTCCATCTGGTATTCTATAAACTTCTTTAGTTCCATCTACCATAGGAATTTCAAGTTCAGCACCTAATGTTGCTTGTGTAATTGTTACAGGAATGTCACAATATACATTGTTTCCATCTCTCTTATAAATGCTACTTTTTCTAACCATAACAGTTATGTATAAATCTCCTGCTGGACCTCCTTTTATTCCAGGATTTCCTTGTCCTCTAAGTACAACTGTTTGATTATCATTTATTCCTGCTGGAATCTTAACTTTAACTTTTGGTGATTTTCTAATTGTTCCTTTACCATGACAATTTTCACATGGTTCTTTTATAATTTCACCAGTTCCCCTACATTCTGAACATGGCCTTGTTGTTTGAACTCTTCCTAAAATTGTGTTTTGGAAAGTAGTTACACTTCCTGTTCCGTTACACGTTGGACATTTTATAGGACTTGTTCCTTTTTTCGCACCTGTTCCATTACATTCGCTACAAGTTTCCTGTCTATTAACTACAATCTCTTTTTCTACTCCTAAAAAAGATTCCTCAAAAGATATATCTATACTTATATTTAAATCTTCACCTTTACGTGGTCCATTATTTTTTCTTGCATTTGTTCTTTGCCCACCAAATCCACCACCAAAGAATGATGAAAATATATCTCCTAAATCTCCGAAGTCGCCAAAATCAGATGATGTATACTGGTAATAATTTCCACCGCCAAATGGCCCACCAGCACCAAATCCTGCTCCACTAGGGTCTGCCGTTCCAAATTGGTCGTACATTTTTCTTTTTTGTGGGTTTGATAGAACTTCATATGCTTCATTTACTTCTTTAAATTTAGCTTCTGCCGCCTCTTTATTATCAGGATTTGCATCTGGATGGTATTTTTTTGCCATTTGTCTATATGCTTTTTTTAGTTCTTCATCTGTTGCTGTTTTACTTACACCTAATATTTCATAATAATCTTTTTTCTCTGCCACTTTTTTCACCTCCAACCAAAAATTTCTATTGTAAATACTACTTTATATATCGAATTTTTGATTTTTCTTTTATCAAAGTTTGAGGTTGGACTTTTTTTCACTTCCAACCTCGCTAACTTATTTTTTACAATTATTTGTTGTCATCTTCAACTTTGTAATCAGCATCATATACATTTCCATTATCTCCAGCATTGTTTCCTGTTGCATCAGTATTTGGATTTGCTCCCTCAGCTCCTGCATTTGGATTTGCATTCTTATATAGTTGCTCACTCATTTCATAAAATACTTTTGTTAATTTTTCTGTTGCTTCCTTAATTGCTTCAGTATCGTTTGATTCTAGAGCTTTTTTAGTTGCTTCTATTTCGTTTTCAATTTTTGCTTTTTCTTCTCCGCTGATTTTATCTCCAAGTTCATTTAATGTTTTTTCGCTATTATATACTAAGCTTTCAGCATTATTTTTAACTTCGATTTCGTCTTTTCTCTTTTTATCTTCTTCAGCATGAGCTTCTGCATCTTTAACAGCTTTTTCGATATCTTCGTCTGTTAAATTTGTTGATGCTGTAATTGCAACATTTTGGCTGTTTCCTGTAGCCATATCTTTTGCCGAAACATGAACTATACCATTTGCATCTATATCAAATGTAACTTCTATTTGTGGTACTCCTCTTGGTGCTGCTGGAATTCCTGT
>CAKPDO010000003.1 GCA_934148985.1 uncultured Clostridia bacterium | reverse complement strand
TCTCAAAGTCTGTATTTTGAGCAATCTTAATTAACCATTTTGGGTCATACGTTGCACTTTATATAAAGTGTGGCACGAGAGGAATAGCTGGAATACGCACTGAGCGGAGTGTAGTCGCTGCGATTGCTTGGTGCAGTGATGCTGCCTGAATAACCTCCACGTAAAACTCGAGAGAAGGTGTCGAGGGCCTCTAATGTCCACTCTCTATGGCATCCATATAAATCATAAACATTATTTATTACATCTTTAGGTTCGCTGCCAGTAACTATACCAGAGTTTCTTTTTGTGCTATCTGAATTTCCAACTGTCTTATTATTTTTTGCCATCCAATTCATCATTGCATCATATTGACTTCCCCAAATCATACTACTTACAACTTTATCGCTATCCGTTGTAAACGTTTTTATCTTTTTGTATAATCCATACCATGTTTTTGTTTCACCATTACTTGCATCTGTTGTTGTAACATTATTTTCAGTTATATGGGCATCTTTGAAAACAATATTTTTATTTGCATCTAATCCTGCCTCATATCTTGCTACATAAAATCCTTTATATTTTAATACACTCTCTATCATTGCATTATATTCTGATGTTAAATTGCTTAATTCAATTCCAACCGTATCTGAGCTTCCGCCATCATAACTACTTACAACATCTGGTTCCCTGTATTGTGTCGAACTTCCTTGATAATTCGCATTATTTGGATAATATAAATAACCATTACTTCCAGAAAACTTATACAAAATTCCTTTATAATTATTTTCAACCTTTATTGCCATTGGTGTATATTTCTTTCCACTTGAAGTACCAGCACTCTCACTTTTTGGTAATTTTGCTTCTTTACTTGTATCCAAAACTACATCATCTACTGGAACCCACACAAATTCGCTTCCTTTTATATTTACTACTACACCTGTATCCACTGTTCCTGTTACATATGTTGCTCCTTCTGGTTTTGCAAATATTTTTCCTGCTCCATCTGCTGTTGCTTGAGCATTTGGATTTGAACCATAGCTTTCTGGATTTTCTACTGCTGTGTCAGCTGGTATTTGTGCTACTGTTACATTTACATCTTTTGTTTTAGCTGTTTTTTCTTCTTTTACATTAAATGTATATGTTCCATTTGTGCTTCCACTTTTTATACCAATAACAGCTCCATTTTCTATCTCTGTTTCTCCTGTTATTTTTGTTCCACCTTGTGTCATTTCTATTCCCGTTTCTGCGGGAGTTATTTTTATGTGATATCCATCATCACTACCATCTTCGTCTTTATATTCTTCATCTGAAATACTTACATTTAATCCTGTTATATTCATTTCATAAAATTTATCTTTAAGTTTTATATATGTTTTTGTAGCTCCTGCTCCCTCTATTTCTAGTTCAACTACTATATTTGTTGTTGCATTTAATCCTACTTTTACTTCATCAACGCTTTTCCCATTTGAATCTTTTATTAATATTCCTTTTACTGTTCCTGTCGACGTTGTTTTGCTTTTTATTTCATATCCTTTTGATGTTAATTCTGTAGTTATTGCTGTTCTTGCACTTGCATCATCTAAAAAACCTAAATTTTCTGTATATAATTCTTGTAATTTTAGTTTTGCAAGTTCTTGTGCCTGAGCCTTTTCTTGTGATTCTTTTGCTCCTGTTGCTCTATTTAGTATTCCATTTTGTCCTGCTAATGCATTTATGCTTATTCCTGCTAATATTAAAAGAACAATTATTGTTACGACTAGAGCTATTAATGTAATACCTTTTTCTTGTTTTATTTTACTTTTCATAGGTTTCCTCCTCTTTCATCTTTCTATTTTTAATTTAGCTTTTTATGCTCATTTACAATCGTTTTACCTATATTATGGCTCATTATGGCTTTTTTATTCAATTTTCAATGTGCATTTTTAAGCTAAATACTTTTTTATGATATCACATTGTACATTATTTTGCAATCATTTTTGCATTGTTTTTCATTGTTTTTTTAATTTAATTTTGGTGTAAAATTTGAATTAAGTATCATTTTTATTTTAAAGCTACTTAAATTCGATTCGCTTTTTTACTAATATATATTGCCAAATTTTTTCATTTATAGTATTATGTAATAGACGTTTTAGATTCTAAATGTATCCTTATTAATTTGAATAATAATTACATATTTTTTTATAAAACATTAATCTTAAATTAAAGGCCAAAATTCTTCAGTATAAAATAAAAAAGAATTAAACTAATTTATGAAAAAAAGCAGGTGATTAAAATAAAAAGATTAAACATATTTATAGATGAAAGTGGGGACTTTGGATTTGTAGATGGTAGTTCAGATTTATATGCGGTATCATTCACACTTCATGAAAGCTCAAATTCAATAAATGGAGAATTAAATTACTTAAATGAAAGTTTAAATAAACAAATTTATAATGGGCAAGAAACATTAGGAGCTATACTAGATATTGTCTTTATATTAAATGATAAAATTGAACGACGAATTGATTTTAACCATATAGAAAAGAGATTATTTCAAGTTTCTGATATGTTAACATTTATTGACAAACTAGATTATAAATATCATAACAATATGGCATTTACAAAGGCCGAAAAATATTTTTTTACAAATCAGGAAATTGTTTATATAAAAAGAAAATTAAAACATAAAAGATTATAAAAGCCATCCTTTCGAATGGCTTTTCGCGACGACTACCGTCAGCACGGGTCAGGTCCTTTTGAGACCAATTAAAAATATATATAATATATACTATTCCCTTTGATAAATAAATTATACACTATTTTTCTTATTTTGTATATAGTTTTCCAATTTTTTTATTAATAAAAACGTGCAAAAAAGTTTCCAAATCTATTGACAAAATCACTCCTAGGGATTATACTAATAAAGTATTAATTTTTACATAATTATTTTTTGGCTCATTAGCTCAGTTGGTAGAGCAACAGACTCTTAATCTGGCGGTCCTCGGTTCGATCCCGAGATGGGTCACCAATATCAATAATTTTAATAATACAAAAATCTGTAAAAAAGTTGTTACTCTTCAAATATAGTATTTTTGAAGAGTAACAACTTTTTATTTATCAACATAAATGTATTTGGTATACCTTCCACCAGTAACCTTTAAAATTTTTTCATCTTTTAAAAGTTCATTTAATGCCCTTTCTATACTTCCAACACTAACATCTGGACACATATCCACAATTTCCTTTTTTGAAATTTTTCCTAAGTTATTTCTAACTATGGTTTCAGTTCTTTCTTTAACAGACATTTTTTTATTTGATATATATTCGACTCTATTTGAAAAATCTTTATATGCTGATAAAATAATACCAAGGTAATATTCAGCAAAAAATTTATAGTTATTTTCATTATTATGCCAGTTAACCGAGCTTTTTTGTAATGTATCATAATAAGATTCTTTTGTTTTTTCAACTATTTTTTCTATGCTAATATATTTTCCAACAATATAGCCACTTTTATATAATAATAATAAAGTTAATAATCTGCTCATTCTTCCATTGCCATCATTAAAAGGATGAATTGATAAAAAATCAAAAATAAATATTGGAATTAAAAATAAAGGGTCAATTTCATTTGTGTGAATTTCATTATTATATGATGTACAAAGTTCTTTCATTGCTTGTGGTGTTTCAAAGGCTGATAATGGCTTAAACCTGATTTTCTTATTTCCATTTTCATCTAATTCTTCGATTATATTTTCAGAATCTTTAAATTTTCCTCCGATACTTTTTGAACTATATTTATATAAATATTTATGCATTTGTAGTATTATATTGGGTGTTATATCCATATTTTCATAATTTTCGTGAATTAGCTCTAATACGTCTCTATATCCAGCAATTTCTTCTTCATTTCTATTTTTGGGTGCTACTTTATCATTAATTAAAGCATTTATTCTGTCATCTGTTGTTTTAATGCCTTCAATTTTATTAGAGCTTTCTGTACTTTGAATTTTTGCAATATTCAATAAACTTGTTAAAATATCATGATTTGCTTCAATATACAATGTTTGCTTTCCTTTGTATTCATGAATTGCTGAAACAAGATTTATTATATTATTGGTAAAAATATTTTCTGATTCTATTTTTAAATTAAAAGTTCTCAATTGCTACATCTCCTTTCTATATGCATCATTTTACCATAATTTGTTGCAATTGTCAATGCGAATAGCATTTCAACTGCAACGTATTTAATATATTTGTTGCAATTATTTTTTTAATGTTGCAATTAAAATTATTATACACAAATAAAATTCGTATATTCATAATTTAACGCAAATGAAATCCCTGTTAAATTTTAATTCAGTTTTTATCGTTATTGCTAGGGCAACAAGGTTTGAACAAACATTTTTATTCTCTCTATTAACAAAAAAATCTAACATCTTCTACGCCATAAAACTCTTTCCATTCAGCTACAATATAGAAAAAGTTGTATCTTATTGATTTTCTTTACAAATATGTACATGTATTGGTTCTCCATTTTCTTTTTTTCTTATATCTGAAGAAACAACTAGTGTTCCATCTGAATATGTTACAAATTCATGCATCATCATTATCATCTCCTATTCATACATTTATGTATACCATATATTTTAACAAAAAGCTATTTTTATTAAAATTTTATAAAAGTTTTTCTTATAAAAAGAAAAAGCAGCTATCAATATTAAGAACCAAAACAAACAACATATTGATAACTACTCTTGGATAAAATCACATTCTATAATAAATTATACCATATATTACTAAAAAAATTTGTCGAAATATGGTGTTTACATAAAGTTTTTAAAAAGATTAACACATACGTTAAAAAAGCTATGATTTTCAACATCATAGCTTTTTTACTTATATAGCTTCTTCTTCGTCTTTTTCTACGATCTCAATGCTAACAACCTTTCCTCCATCATTAGTTCTCATAAGAGTAACCCCTTGTGTAGACCTACCAAGTATGCTTATTTCTTTAACACTCATTCTAATTATAGTTCCTGTATCTGTAATAAGCATTACATCTTGTGTATCATCTGCAATTTTAACACCTATAAGTTCACCTGTTTTAGGAGTAATTTTGTATGTAATTACACCTTTTCCACCTCTAGCTTGAACTCTATATTCATCAAGTTCCGTACGTTTTCCAAAGCCATTTTCTGTAATCGCAAGTAAAGTAGCATTACTTCCCGTAATAATTGATTCCATTCCAATTACTTCATCTTCATCTGAAAGTCTTATACCTATAACTCCTTGAGATGTTCTTCCCATTGGTCTAACTTCTTTTTCTTCAAAAGTTATGCATAAACCCTTTCTTGTTACTAACACAACATTATCTTGTCCATCTGTTAACTTAACAGAAATTAATTCATCATTATCTTTTAAAGTAATTCCCAATAATCCAGTTTTTCTTGCAGAATCATATTCTGCCAATGCTGTTTTCTTTATTAAACCATTTTTTGTACCCATCAACAAATATTTGCCCTCAGCAAAATTTTGTATTGGAATAACAGCTGATACTTTTTCTCCAGCATCTAGGCTCAATAAGTTAACAATTGCAGTTCCTTTAGCCGTTCTTCCTGCTTCTGGAATTTCATATCCTTTTAGTCTATATACTTTTCCTTTATTTGTAAAGAATAATATTAAATCATGTGTTGATGATGTAAATATTTGTTTTACAAAATCCCCTTCACGTGTTGCAATACCAGTAATACCTTTTCCTCCACGTTTTTGGCTCTTATATGTATCTATTGGCATTCTTTTAATATATCCATAATGTGTCAAAGCAATAACAGTTTGTTCTTCTTTAATTAAATCCTCAACCTCAAAATCACCTTCTGCTGGTTTTATTTTAGTTTTTCTTTCATCGCCAAATTTATCTCTTACTTTAATTAATTCTTCTTTAATTACTTCAAAAACTAAATGCTCACTGTTTAAAATTTCCCTTAAATGTGCTATAAGTTTCATTAACTCATTATATTCTTCTTCAATTTTTTCACGTTGTAATCCAGATAATGTTTTTAATCTCATATCAAGAATTGCTTGTGCTTGGATATCTGTGAGTTTAAATCTGTCCATTAATCTTTCTTTTGCGTCATCATATGATTCCCTAATTATTGCAATTACTTCATCTATATTATCTATCGCAATTCTCAATCCCTCTAATATATGAGCCCTTGCTAAAGCTTTGTCTAAGTCAAATTTTGTTCTACGCAAAGTAACATTTTTTCTGTGTTCCAAATAGTAATCCAAACATTGTCTTAATGTTAATATTTTAGGTTCGTTATTTACTAGTGCAAGCATTATTATTCCAAAACTTGTCTGCATTTGTGTATTTTTAAATAACTGATTTAATACAACTTGTGCATTTGCATCCTTTTTTAGTTCTATTACCACTCTAACTTTTTCTTTACGGTCTGATTCATCTCTGATTTCAGAAATTCCCTCAATTCTCTTTTCCCTAACAAGCTGAGCCATGTTTTCAATTAATTTTGCCTTATTTACTTGATATGGAAGTGAGCTAACTATTATTCTTTGCTTATTTCCTGACATTTCTTCTATATCTGTTTCAGCTCTTAATGTGATTTTTCCTCTACCTGTTTTATATGCTTCTCTTATTCCTTCTGTACCTAATATTATTCCCTCTGTTGGAAAATCTGGTCCTTTAATGATTTTCATTAAATCTTCATCAGACACTTCATCTTTATCTATTATTTCTATAAGACCATTTATAACTTCTGTCAAGTTATGTGGTGGAATATTTGTTGCCATTCCTACGGCTATACCAGACGAACCATTTACAAGTAGTGCTGGTATTTGTGCTGGTAATACTGTTGGTTCTTGAAGTCTATCATCAAAGTTTGGCATAAAATCTACAGTATTTTTCTCTATATCTGTAAGCATTAATTCAGCTATCTTTGACATTCTTGCTTCTGTATAACGGTATGCTGCTGCTGGATCTCCATCTATTGACCCAAAGTTTCCATGTCCATCTACTAACATATATCTCATAGAAAAATCTTGTGCAAGCCTTACTAATGCATCATAAACAGATGCATCTCCATGTGGATGGTACCTACCTAAAACATCTCCAACTGTTGTTGCTGACTTTCTGTATGGTTTATCTGGTGTTAATCCATCTTCATGCATTGTATATAAAATTCTTCTATGAACTGGTTTTAATCCATCTCTAACATCTGGAAGTGCACGTTGTACTATAACGCTCATAGCATAACTTATGTATGCCATTTTCATTTCTTCATCAATGTCTCTTTCTATTATTTTTCCATCTTGTCTTTCTGCCATTGTTTCTACCTCTTTTCAATCGTTTTTATATTTTGTATTATACTAAAAAGACTAAGATTTTGCAAGGATAAATTACTATTTTTACAAATTTTAAGACATTACTTATTTGTAAAAATTACTATTGAATTAGCTAACCTTATTATAAATTTTTGCTATCTTTTAAATAATTCTTCATGTTCATAAATGCATGCCCTATTCTTACTACAAATACTTTTGATTTTTCTTCGTCCACAATATAAAATATCATATAATTTTTCACATTGATTTTTCTAATGTTTTTGTGTCCTGTTAATTCTTCATTTAAAATAGACATACTTCCTGCTTCGTTTTCTAAATCTTTTAATGCTTGTTTAAATAATGTTTTATATTTATCAGCTACAATGTCGCCTGCTAATGTATATCTAAGATATGAAATAATATTACATAAATCTTGCTCTGCTGTTTTTGAAACTTCGACTGTATATTTTTTCATAACATTTGCTCCTATTTTTATAAATTATCTAATTCTTGAAAAACTTCATCTAAAGAATATGTTTTGTTTGATTTTATATCATCTAAACCTTTTTGTAATTTTTCTTTTAAATCACTTTTACTTTTTATTTCTACACTTTCAGGTGCTTTCGACTCTATATATGATAATTTCAAATATTCAATAAAATTTATAACTTGATTTGTAAGTTCTTCAGGCAAAGTCTCGATTTCTTTATATAATTTTTGTTTTTCCATAGACATATTAATTACCTCCCAAAATAAATTTATATTATAATTTTATCAAATTTTTGTTAAAAAGTAAACTCACAATTTTTTCGCCAATTCAAATTCCTCCTCACTTAAATTAAAATTCTTTCCATTATTCTTAATCAAATTATGAATATTCTCAATTTGTCTAGCATTTTTCAAAGTATTTTCTAAAGGGACAAGCTCTTTTAACTCTTTTTGTAACTTACTATATTCTCTTTGCATACCATCAAAATCCTTATTTTCGTAGAAACTCCTCCAATTATTTATATATTTTTCCACATTTTTAACTCCGCTTATTTGATTATTTAATGTAGATTCGATATTTCTCTCAACACTAGACAATATTGATGCTTTTCCTCTTTTCAAAGCTTTTCCAATTGTTCCATCAATTTTGCCATTTCTTATACCTTTATCAATAACAACATCTAAAACATCTGAAACCTTATCAATTACACCACCATTTCGTATAACCTTTTCAATTTGTGTCACATTCTCAAAATTTCCAGAAACCACACCAAATGCTTCTTTTCCTGTTTCAATTACAGAATCTATTGATTTTTTTATTCCATCTTTTAAACCAAAATTTATTAAATTATCTTTTAGTTCTATAACTTCATCTTCTATTAAATCAGGCAATAAATATCTTAATCCTATATCTATTCCATTATTTATTGTTTTCCATAAAGTAGAATTTAAAAATTCATTCTGTGTTTTTTCTTTTACCAAATTTTGTTCTATATTTTGTTCTATTTCCATTTCATTTCCTTTCGAATAATATTTAAATTTTTACAATAATTTTTTCAAAAAACTTAATCAATTTTTTATTTTCTTTTTTATAATTATTTTTTTCATTTACTAAATAGTCTGGAAAATTATTTAATTTAATATAACCAATAATTTTTATATTTTTTAAAATACATTTTGCTATATTTTTATTAATTGAATAATTATTTATTTTATTAAAAATAATATTTACTTTTTCTGATTTAATATTATTTTTTTGTATTAATTCATTTATTATTTTATTATATAATTTTATTTTTTCTATTCTTCTTTCTGCAACAAAAATAATTTTATACACATCATTTTTTATTTCCATAAAATTATATAAATTTAATTCCTTAAATTCATAATTATTTTTATCATCCATAATACTTTTAAAATTGTTCAAAATAGTTGATTTTCCAACCTTTTCTTCTCCTATAATTACAATCAATTTTTTATTTTCTAAATTAATATTTTTATATTTAATAAGCTCTTCATTTTTTTCATTTATTATATTTTTCAATAAATTAATTTCTTCAATTAATTTTTCATTGTTTTCTTCTTTACTATTTTTTACTTTTTCTATAAATTCATTTATATTTATTTCATTTATATAAAAAATATTTTTTATATTTTCTTTTTTTGAAAATTTTTCCATTTCTTCATTTCTATTTTCTAAAATAAAAAAAATATTAATTTCATTATTTATCATTTTAATTTTTTCTATTAAATTAATTATATTAATTTCTCCAGAAAGTTTTTCATACAAAATTAAAATATCAATATTATTATTTTTTTCTAAAAATTCTATTACACCTTCTTTATAAAAAATATCATTTTGAAAAACTTCTATCTCTTTTTCTTTTTTCAATACATTATTCAAATTTTCATTTCCTATTGCTGTTAATACTTTTATTTTTTTCACCACTTTCTATAAATAGTTTTCCACATTTTTTACCAAACTGTTTATAACTCACTCTATAATTTTCTTTTCCATCTCAGAACATTCTACCTTTGTTAAAATATGGTTATCTCCTATAAACATAAGGCTTTCGCCTCTTTTTAAAGACTTAATTTCAATTTTTTCCTTTTCAGATAAATTAACATTTTCAGATAATATTTTTATATTGTCTTCTTCTAACAAGAAAAAAGATTTTATGCTCGAATTATTTAAAATACTTCTTCCATATGTTCCATTTTCTAAACTAAATAAATCAGAAACATCTTGTGTAATTGCAACACCACTTCCTCCATATTTTCTTATTGTTTTAAATATTTTATAAATAAAAGATGCCACTTCTTTATTTGATGTAACTCCAATTAATCTCCATATTTCATCTAAATAAATTGCTTTTTTGTTTTTTCTATTTATTTTTATCTTGTCCCAAAATAACTCTGTAAATAAATACATTCCATATTTTAAATTTTCTTCACCAAGTTCATACACATCTGCAACAATTAATTTATTATTTAATTCTATATTTGTATAATTGTTAAAAAATTTCAAAGAGCCCTTTATAAATGGAATTAACTTTATGCTAAATTTTTTTGTTTTTTCGTCTTCATTTAAAATCTCATAAAATTCCTCTAAAATAGGCATGTCTAAACTTGATTTAAATTTTTTTGAAATAATATTATTTTTATTTACAATAAATAAACTTTCATCATCAAAATTAATATTTTTTAAATTGTACAATCTTATTATTTTTTCTTCTATAATACCTTTTTCTTCCTCATTCATTTCTCCAAAAATAAGGTTAAAAAATCCAATTAATTTTGCTATTTTTACTGCTAAATAGCCTTTTTCGTCTTCTTCCAAAGATTCCTCTCTTATATCAAAAACATTTACATATGTGTTTGATGATGGACCAATTTTTATTTCTGTGCCATCTAATTCTTTAGCTAATTTTATATACTCCCTTTCTGGGTCGATTACGTATTGTTCTATTCCTAATAACCTGTATCTCAAAATTAATAATTTTGTATAAAAAGATTTTCCTGCACCAGATGTTCCAAAAATACACATATTTGCATTTCTATATTTTTCTGTATTATATCTATCCACGAAAATTAAAGAATTATTATAAATATTTTTTCCTATAAAAATTCCTTCTTCATCGAAAATACTTGATGTTATGAATGGATATGTTGATATAAGTCCATTTGTTAATACATTTCTTTTAGCCGAATTTTTTATATCAATATCATTTTCAGCAATTGGCAAGCAGCTTTTAAAAACCTGTTCTTCTCTGAAATTTGCTCTTTTGGTTTGCATTCCTCGGCTTTGCATTAATCCTTCAATACTATTTAAATAAAAATTTAATTCTTTTACATTATCTGCAAATACAGTAACATAAATATATAAAAAATATAATTCTTCTCCATTTACTTGCATCTCTTTTCTTATATATTTCGCATCATTATAAGTGTAAATTGCAATATCTATGTCTTCCCTATTTTTATTTTTTTCAGTTATATCAGTTCCCACATTTCCTATATGATACGTTAAATCTTTTATTGTTTTGTATTGGTCTTGTTTTTCATAAAATATAGAAATATTCATGTTTATATTTGTATCCAATAGAGTTTTTAGCAATATATCATTTTGTTCTCTATAGTAATTTGTTACAATTAGTCCTCCATAAAAAAAATTATCTATTTCTATATATTTTGGATTTGAAAGATTTATATATGCTGGAGCTATATCATCTTTTACATTTGTTGTTCCATCATAAAAATTACTTTCTTTTATTTCATTTTTTTCTTTTTTAAAAATATTTTTTATATTTTCCATCTCCTTTATTTACTTTAAATATATTCTTGAATTAAAAAAAACATTAAATAGTTCTTTTATTTCTTTTTTTGAATTAATTTCTTGAACAATGTTTCCACATCTAAATAAACATTCTTTTATTTTAAAATACTTTTCATTTAAATTTTGATAAATATTATTTTCATTTTGATTTTTTTCCTCTTCTGAAATTATTATATAAAAATTTTTACTCGACGAATTTTTTATCGAATTAAATTTTTCTATAAATTCAAAATAATTTTCTGCAATTTCATTTAAATATTTTTTATTTTCTTTTACTAAATTATTTTTTATCATTTGAATATTTTTTGTTAAATTTTCTTTGCTGCTTTGAATTAAAATTTGTATGTCAAAATTACATGTTTTTAAAAATATTTTGTAAGAATTCAAAATTGCTTCTTTTTCTAGATTAGACTTTAAATTAAAATTAATCGGAGTTATTTTTAAAATTTTTATTATTTTTCCATTTTTCAATTTTACTGTTCCGTTTTCATTAATTTTTTCTATTGTAATCCATTCTTGCGTCGTAATATTTTTTTGTTTCATTTTCCCTCCTTCGAAAAACATTATATTACATTTTTTTCAAATGTCAAGAAAAATCGTTCGACAAAATTCAACACAAGTATTTAATTTCTTTAAAAAAAATCTTTCTCCAAGCTCTCAAAACTAAACTAAAAAAAATTTAAAAAATTTTTTTATTTTTATGTATATATTTTTTCATCTTGCACATAATATAGTCAGTAAGGTTAATAACAGTTGTTTCAAGAGAATTATTAGATTAAATATATTTAGTTTATTAATTTTCGGGCAAAGATATATAATAGTTTTATCTTTAGATTATTATATGTCGGCGATAAGAATATATTATTTGTACGCAAGCTATATTTTAATATGGTTACACTATAGGTAATATATTCGAGATAAGATTATTTTTATATTTGTTAATGGTCTCTACTAGTCCTCCAAACTGGATGAATTAGGTTATTAAAAGTGTATTCTTAGTCGAACGACTGATTTATAAATTTGGTTTATAGCTTATTTATATAGTAATATATATTAGGTTAAAAAGTTAGGTTTATAGGTTTTAGTAAAAATTGTTATTAGCTTTGCTTGAGGATAAAAAGCATATCGGTTTCGATATGCTTTTTATCCATCCAAAAGCATATTTTTATACATCTAAATTTGTTACTGTGCTTGCATTTTTTTCAATAAATTCTTTTCTTGGTCCGACTTCATCTCCCATAAGAATAGAAAATGTTTCATCAGCTTTTATTGCATCTTCCATTGTAACTTTTATTAAAGTTCTTCTTTCTGGATCCATAGTTGTTTCCCACAATTGTTCTGGGTTCATTTCACCTAAACCTTTATATCTTTGTAAACCAAGTTGATCTCTTTGAATACCTTTTTGCTCTAAGTCTTTATAGGCTTTTTCAAGGTCTTCATCTGTATAACAATATACATCATCCATTCCTTTTTTAGATAATTTGTATAATGGAGGTTGTGCCAAAAATACATTTCCATTATCTATTAAAGGCCTCATATATCTAAAGAAAAATGTTAATAATAATGTTCTAATATGTGCACCATCAACATCAGCATCTGCCATAATTATTATTTTTCCATATCTTATTTTTGTTATGTCAAATTCGGCTCCGATTCCGGCTCCAATGGCAATTATGACAGGATTTAATTTTTCATTTCCATATATTTTGTCTGCTCTTGCTTTTTCAACATTAAGCATTTTGCCCCATAATGGTAAAATAGCTTGATATCTTCTATCTCTACCTTGTTTTGCACTTCCTCCAGCAGAATCTCCCTCGACTATATAAACTTCGCACTCAGACGAAACTTTACTACTACAATCTGCAAGTTTTCCAGGTAAAGTTGTTGTTTCTAAAGCTGATTTTCTTCTAACAAGCTCTCTTGCTTTTCTTGCTGCTTCTCTAGCTCTTGATGCACTCATGCACTTTTCAAGTATAGCTTTTGCAACTGATGGATTTTCTTCTAAAAAGTTTGCCAAAGCTTCATTTACCATACTCATTACAACGCCTGTAACTTCACTATTTCCAAGCTTTGTTTTAGTTTGTCCTTCAAATTGAGCTTCTTTTACTTTTACAGAAATTACCGCTGTAATTCCTTCTCTTATATCCTCACCTTGTAAATTTGGTTCTTTTTCTTTTAAAATATTATGATTTCTTGCATAATCATTAAATACCTTTGTTAAAGAACGTTTAAATCCCTCTAAATGAGTTCCCCCTTCAACAGTATTTATATTATTTGCAAATGTATAAATATTTTCAGAATAACTTGTTGTATATTGAATTGCTATTTCAACTGGAACTTCTCCATCTTTTTCGATATATATAGGCTTTTGATTTATTTTTTCTTTGTTTTTATTTAAAAATTCAACAAATGATATTAATCCACCTTCAAAACAAAATTCTGATCTTCTAACCTCTTCTCCTCTTTGGTCTTCTATGTTTATTTTTAGTCCCTTTGTCAAAAAAGCAATTTCTCTAAATCTTGTTTCCAATGTATCAAAATTATATTCTGTAGTTTCAAAAATTGTGTTATCTGCTAAAAATCTAACTTTTGTTCCAGTTTCTTTTGTTTCTCCAACTTTTTTAATTGGTTCTACTGTTTTTCCTCTTTCGAATCTCATTGTATATATTCCGCCATCTCTTTTAACTGTAACTTCTGTCCATTCTGAAAGAGCATTAACAACAGATGCACCAACACCATGAAGTCCTCCAGCAACCTTATATCCACTGTCGCCTCCAAATTTTCCACCAGCATGAAGAACTGTATAAACAGTTTCCAATGTAGAAAGCTTTGTTTTTGGGTGAACTTCTACGGGTATTCCCCTACCATTATCAGTTACACATATAATATTTCCTTTTTCAATTACAATATCTATTTCTGTGCAATATCCAGCTAAAGCTTCATCAACACAGTTATCAACAATTTCATATACTAAATGGTGAAGACCTCTAACAGATGTACTACCAATATACATACCAGGTCTTTTTCTTACGGGTTCAAGCCCTTCAAGAACTTGTATCTGCTCAGCACCATATTTGTGTTCATATTTTTCCATTAAGTTTGTCCTTCCCTTCCTCGTTAATTAAAACTTATTATATAATAATTGTAATTTTAAATTTTGTCAAATGATTTAAAAAATTTTTTTAATTTTCTTCAAAAATTTCTCCATTATTCACTTTAAAAACCTTGGCATTAATGTTTTTCAGCATTAATTTATCAGTACATGTAATTATAACCTGAGTATTTTTTATGTTTTCCATGAAGTTATTTCTTCTTACCTCATCAAGTTCAGACATGAAATCATCTAAAAGTAAAATTGGATTTTCCCCTATTTCATCATTTATAACTTGCAATTCTGATATTTTTAAAGATAAGACTGCCGTCCTATGTTGTCCTTGAGAACCATAAACATTTACTAAAATATCATTTATAAAAATTTGAAAATCGTCCCTATGAACGCCTCTTGTTGTATATCCTTTAATAATATCTAATTTTCTTCTCTCTTTCAAAAGTTCTTTAAATTTATTTTTATCTAAACAATCACTAATATAATTTATTTTTATATCTTCTTTATTACCTGTAATATTTTTATGAATTACATTTATTTTTTCTTTTATTTTTTCTATAAATTCTTTTCTATAATTGGAAATTATACATCCATATTTTACCAATTGTTCATCCCATAACTCAAGCAAGTTTTCTCCAGCACCTTCTAATTTTATTTTTTTTAAATAATTATTTCTTTCGTCTAAAGCCTTTTTATATAAATTTATTGCATACATATAGTTTGGCCTAAGCTGACTTATCATAATATCTAAAAATTTTCTTCTATTTTCTGGCCCGCCTTTTAAAACATTAATATCATCAGGCGTAAAAATTACAGTATTTACATTTCCCAATAAATCACTTAATTTTTTTATTTTTATCTTATTGACATTTATATTTTTTTTGTTTGCAATTTGAATTTCTATACTTCCCTCTCTATCTGATTTTTTAAAATCTAAGCTTATAAAAGCATATTCTTCTCCAAATTTTATCATTTCACTATCTTTTTTGCACCTAAATGACTTACCAATACTAGATAAAAAAATTGATTCAATAATATTTGTTTTTCCTTGTGCATTTTCACCATAAAAGATATTAATACCTTCATTTAGACTAATTTCTTGAGATTTATAATTTCTAAAATTATTTATTTTTATATTTTCAATCCACATTTTTTACTCCATAAAACAAAAAAGTTTTTTTATTTTAATATATTTCAAATTTTTTATCAAATTATTAAATAGACCAATTTATTTACAAAAACAAAAAAAACGGCTCATTTTTGATTTTAATGCTCCGTTTTTCGAAATTTTAAAAATTTTTTTACTTTTTTCCACATTTTGTTATCTATTTGTGGAAAACTATGTTCAAAAATCTTATTCTCCTTTTAATCTTATTGGTAAAATCATGTACACATAGTCATTATTTTCAACAGATTTTATCAAACATGGTGAAACATTTGAGCCAAATTCAACATATATTTCTTCCTCATCAATTGCTTTTAAACTATCTAAGAAATATTTTGGATTGAATCCAACCTCTAAAGTTTTTCCTTCTGTTGAAATAAATACTTCTTCCTTGGCATCTCCAGTTTGATTTGTACATAAAATTGTTAATTTTCCAATATCAACCGTAACCTTTACAGGATATTTTTTTTCTTTTTCAATGCTTGAAGAAGAAATTAAACTAATTCTTTCAAAACTATTTTGTAATGCGTCTTTTTCTACTCTAATTCTTGTTTGCCATGAATCTGGTATAACTGTTGAATAATTTAAAAATTCCCCATCCAAAATTCTAGTTACAATTTTACAGTTTTCCATATCAAAAACTGCTTGATTTTTTGAAACACCTATTTTTATTGGTTCAAAAGAATCTGCTAAAATTTTGTTTACTTCGTTCAAAGTTTTTGCTGGAATGACAGCTTTAAAATCATTTACTGGAACTGGTATATTTAAAGTCCTTAATGCTAATCTAAATCCATCAATTGCAACAACATTAAGTTTGTTATTTTTTATTTCAAACAAACATCCTGTAAAAATTGGTCTATTTTCTTCACTACTTACTGCAAAGATTGTTTTTCTAATCATATTTTTTAATGCACTTTGTTCTAAACTTATAGAATTTTCAATTTCAATTTTTGGAAGTTCTGGAAATTCATCAGGATTCATAGTTGCAAGTTTATATAAAGAACCTTCACATTCAATTGTTAATAAATTATTTTCATTAACTCCAATATTTATTTCAGTATCTGGTAACTTTCTTATAATCTCTGTAAACATCATTGCATTTACAACTGTACTTCCTTGTTCTATAACCTCACATGGCATAGTATATTCTATACCTAATTCCAAATCGTAAGTTGTTAATTTTATTTCATTGTCATTTGTTTGAATAAGTATACCCTCTAATATAGGCATTGTAGTTTTAGATGCAACTCCTTTTACTACGGAATTAAGGGCTTTTATAATTTTGTCTTTAAAACAAACGAATTTCATCAATTAATCTTCCTTTCTCTTAGTATATTTATTTATAATATTAATATAATATATATAGTAGTAGTAGTAGTAGGTACTGTGGAAAGTGTGGATAACTATGTGGAAACTTTGAAGCCGTAGCAAAAGAGGTATGGATAACTCTGTGGATAACTTGAGAAGTTATCCACACTTTCCACATTCGTATGTGGAAAAGTAGTTATCCACAGTTTATCCACAGGTTTTCCACAGGTGGTATGTGGATAACTTTTAAAAACCAGTGCCAATAATGGGTCTAAGTTTCACTATCAAACACATATTTACCAAACATAAATTTATTATAAATCTTTAAATACATTGATATATTAACGTCTTTTTAGTCTTCGACATTTAGTATAATGTTTTTCACACTTTCCACAATTAGTCTTGTATTTGTTTTTTCTTTTACTTCTTTTGCTATTTTTTTGTATGCATGCATAACTGTCGAATGATCTCTTTTACCGAAATCAATACCAATTTGAGGAAAACTCATATTTGCAACTTCTCGACACAAGTACATGGCAATTTGTCTTGGGAATGCAATATCATTAGACCTTTTTTCACCAGCAAATTCCCTTTTATCAATACTAAAATATTTTGCAACTGTTTCTTGAATATAGTCTGATGAAATTACTTTTTCTTTTTTAGATATAAATTCATTTATAACATTTTCAGCAAGTTCAATTGTGATAGGACTATGTGTCAAAGAAGCTCTTGCAACAATTTTATTAAATACGCCTTCAAGCTCACGAATATTTGAATCTATTTTTGTTGCAATATCTGCTAATATTTCATCATCTATGATAATACTTTCATCTAGGGCTTTTTTTCTAAGAATAGCTACTCTTGTTTCATAATCAGGACAAGAAATATCTGCTAGAAGTCCCCATTCGAACCTTGATTTTAGACGGTCTTCTAGAAAAGGCAAATCTCTTGGTGGTTTATCACTTGATATAATTATTTGCTTACCATTTTCATATAAAGTATTAAAAGTGTGGAAAAATTCTTCTTGAACTCTTTCTTTTTTGGCAATAAATTGAATATCATCAATTAAAAGAGCATCAGCTGAACGATATTTATTTCTAAAAGGGTCGTTTTTTCCTTCTCTTATTGAGTTTATCAAATGATTAGTGAATTTTTCAGAAGTTACATACACTATGTTCATAGAGTGGTTGTTTTGTAAAATTCTATTTCCTACAGCTTGCATAAGGTGAGTCTTACCAAGACCAACTCCACCATAAATAAATAATGGATTATATGTTTTGGCTGGATTATCTCCTACAGCAAGTGCTGCGGCATGTGCAAATCTGTTGTTGTTTCCTACGACAAATGTTTCGAATGTGTATTTGGGATTAAGTGTCTGATTTGAATAATCGATTTCTTCTTTATCATTTGATTTTGATGAAATAATTTGATTACTGTTTTCGTCTGTTGGTGTGTTTTTTTCAAGTAAATTTACAGAAAAAGTAAAATTTCTATTTGTTATATCTTTAAGAGCATTTAAGATTAAGCTTGAGTATCTATTTTCTAGCATGTCCTTTTTGTATATTGTATCTGTTTGAAATACAATGTTTGAATTATCAATACTTTCGATTGTTAATGTATCAATGTATGTTGTAAAAATTAATTCAGTAATTTCAGGTTTTAATTGAATCTTTACTTGTTCCATAAGTTCATCTTTGTCTAAATCTAACATAAAACATCTCCTTTCTTTAAAATTATATATTAATAAAAAATGTAACTATTTATGTAAAATCACACTACTTTTTTTTATATAAAAGTTATCCACAAAGTTATCCACAGGTGTTGATAAGTTTGTAATATTTCACTAAAAATTGGTACTAAATCCAAACAGAAATTTATATCTCAAAAGTGAGTAAGCGTAAGGAGTTCGGCTTTATTACAAAGTTAAAAAATTGCTGTAATAATTATTCACACAAATTGTGGATAACCTGTGGATAACTTGTGGATAACTTTTTAAAAATTTACATTTTTTTGAAATATTATAACGATAAAAGTGTTATACAACATTTTCTACCAAAATGCAACAGAATTTAAAAAAAATCTAGAAAAAAGCCTAAAAAACCTTATTTCCTTAGGTGAAATAAAAAAAAATTCAAATTTCATTGACTTTTTATAAACTTTACGATATAATATTTTCACTTGCGTTTTATGAGTTTAATAGGCATATGTAAAACGAAAATAATATATAAAAACATAGTTTAAGTGGAGGTGTTTTAGAGATGAAAAGAACTTATCAACCAAAAAAAAGACAAAATAAAAAAGTACACGGATTTTTTGCAAGAATGTCTACAAGAGCAGGAAGAAATGTATTAAAAGCTAGAAGAGCAAAAGGAAGAAAAAGATTATGTGCTTAAAATTAACACACATTTGGGCTAATATAAGCTAATAGTTTTGAAAAATAAACAAAAAAGCTTATTTAGCCAAAGGATGTGAGAAAAAATGAAACAAACAAAAATGTTAAAGAAAAACTATGAATTTAAGCAAGTATTAACAAAGGGAAAATACGTGCGGAGGTCAATATTTAAAAGCATTCATAAAGAAAAACAATAAAGAAATCAACTATTTAGGACTAGCAATAAGCACTAAAGTAGGAAAGGCCAATGAAAGAAATAGAATAAAAAGGCTTTTAAGAGAAAATTATAAAAATTTTGAAAGTGAAATACAAAAAGGCAATAGCATAGTATTTTTAATAAAAAAAGAAGTTAATGCAGAAGAAATTGATTTTAAAAAAATAAAAAAAGATATGTATAAAATTTTTAAGAAAGCTGAAATCATAGTATCGGAATAAAATGAAAAAAATATTAATAAAAATAATCAGCTGGTATCAAAAAAATATATCATTATGGTTAGAAAGTAAAAATATAAGGTGTAAATATTATCCAACTTGTTCTGAATACACAAAACAAGCAATTGAAAAATATGGAGCTTTAAAAGGAATATTTTTAGGATTAATAAGAATAATCAAATGTAATCCATTTTCAAAAGGTGGATATGATCCTTTAAAATAAAGTATTTCTAAAGATGGAGGGAGTATATGATATCTTTTTTTGCAAACTTGTTTGGATATGTTTTAAATTTTTTATATGAATTTATTGGAAATTATGGACTTGCAATCATATTATTTTCAATACTTATAAAAATATTGATGTTACCTATATCAATAAATCAGCAAAAAACAATGAAAAAAAGTCAAAAAATAAATGATGAAATGAAACAAATTCAATTCAAGTATAAAAATGACCCAGAAAAAATGAACCAAGAAGTTATGGCTCTATATAAAAGGGAAAAACTTAGTCCATTTTCTGGATGTTTTAGTGCAATAGTACAAATAATATTGTTATTTGCAGTATTTTATTTAGTTCGTTCACCACTTACATACATGAAGAAGGTCGATTCAGGTGTAATTGAGAAATTAGAAGCTGTTGTTTCTGAAAAAGGAAATACAAGTAATTACAAAGAAATAGCTGTAATAAATTACATGAACCAATTAGAAAATGAAAACAAAAATGTTGAAGAAAAAGAAAATACTGAAACAAAAGAAAACGAAGAACAAAATAGTAGTAGTTCTGAAAATATTGAGGAAAATACAAATAGTGAAGAAAGTCAAGAAAAAAATGATTTTAACATAAATGATTATAAAGAACAAGCATATATAAACATGAATTTCTTAGGTTTGGACTTAAGTAAAGTACCTACAGAAGACTTAAGAGATTTGAAAGTTCTTATAATTCCAGCATTATACGTAATTTCATCATTTGTATCAATAAAATTAACTACAAATACAAGCAAGAAAAATAAAAATGAAAAATTAATAAGTGATGGAAAAGAGTCAAAAGTCGAAGAAGAATATGATGCAATGGAACAAGCTAATAAAAGTATGTCATGGTTTATGCCATTAATGTCAATATCAATTGCATGTATCGCACCACTTGGACTTGCTCTATATTGGTTAGTTAATAATATTTTAATGATTTTTGAAAGATTATTCTTGGATAAATTTTTAAAAGATGAAAAAGAGGAGGCAAAAAATAATGCCTAAAATTATTATATCAGAGGGAAATACAACAAATGAAGCTATAGAAAAAGGACTAAAAAAACTAAATGTTTCTAGAGATATGGTGAATGTTAAAGTTTTGGAAAGTGAAGAAAAAAGAAGCTTTTTCAGTATATTAGCACCAAGAGTTGTAAAGGTTGAAATAACATTAAAAGACGAACAAGAAGAAAAAAATGAAAAGAATTATCATGAAGAAAGACACATCAAAAAAGACAAACAACCTGTATCAGAACTAAATATAGACAAGGCTGAAAAAAATGTTAAGCAATTTTTAGATGAATTTTTAAAGCAGATAGGAGATAATGCAGAATATCAAATAAAAAAAGATGAATTTGGTTTAGAAATTACAATTAATGGAGAAGATACGGCAATACTTATAGGCTATAGAGGGGAAACATTATATGCACTTCAAACATTAATAACCTCAATTGCTGGAAAAGATTGTGAAGAAAAAATAAGAGTTTTACTAGATATAGGAAACTACAAGGAAAAACGTGAAAAAACTCTTGAAAATCTTGCTTTAAAATTAGCAAAAACTGTTGAAAGAACTGGAAAACCAGTAAAACTAGAACCAATGCAAGCATATGAGAGAAAAATAATTCATTCAGTGCTTCAAAATTCTAAAACTGTAAAAACAGAAAGTGTTGGCGAAGAACCAAGAAGAAGAATTATAATAAGTTTAAAATAATTATATAAAAATCAGAAGTCAAAGTTCCGATTTTAATCGCAAAAGATTAATGGAATTTTGATTTTTTTTTGACACAAAATGGCAAAAATGGCCCAAAAGGGACCGGGTCTTTTTTGGCCATTGCTCATTTAGGACCCGGTCCATTTTGAGCAAGAACAAAAAAGACCCGGTCCATTTTGAGAAAGGAGAAAAGTAATGAGTACAATAGCGTCAATTTCTACGGCACCACGGAATTGGAGGAATAGGAATAATAAGAATGAGTGGTGAAAAATCATTTGAAATTTTGAATAAAATATTTAAACCTATACACAAAAAAGACATATCAAAAGTTAAAGGCTATACCATGCAATATGGACATATTTATGATGGAGAAAAAATTATAGATGAAGTTTTGGTGTCTTATTTTAAAGCACCTAAAAGCTATACAACAGAGGATATGTGTGAGATTAACTCTCATGGTGGAAATATTGTTATGAGAAAAATTCTTGAAATTTGTTTAAAAAATGGAGCAGAACTTGCAGAGCCTGGAGAATTTACTAAAAGGGCGTTTTTAAATGGAAGAATTGATTTGTCACAAGCAGAATCTGTAATTGATATAATAAATGCAAAATCCGAAAGGGAGGCAAAAGAGGGAATTAAACAGCTTGAGGGTTTTTTAGCTGATGAAATAAAAAAGATTAAAAGTGATATTTTAGATGTAATGACAAATATAGAAGTATCAATTGACTATCCAGAATATGATACTCCAGAGGTTTTGGAAGATGAATTAAATGAAAAATTAAAAAATATAAAAATTAAATTAGAAAAATTAGAAAAATCTTTTGATAACGGAAAATTAATAAAAGAAGGAATAAAAACAGCAATAATAGGTAGGCCAAATGCGGGAAAATCATCTTTATTAAATGCTATTTTAAAAGAGGATAGAGCGATTGTTACAGAGTTTGAGGGAACTACACGTGATACTATAGAGGAATTTGTAAACATTAATGGCATTCCATTAAAATTAATTGATACAGCTGGAATAAGAAAAACAGAAAATGAAGTAGAAAAAATAGGAATAGAAAAATCTATAAAATATGCCAAAGATGCTGATTTAGTTATACTTATAATTGATGGAAGTAAGGATTTGACTAATGAAGATATTGAAATTTTAGGAATTGTAAATCCTAAAAAAACGATAATTATATTAAATAAAATTGATTTAGAGCAAAAAATAGATGAAAATACGCAAGAAATTTCAAGGTTTGAAAATATTATAAAAATATCAGCATTAAAAAAAGAAGGAATAAACGATTTATATGAAAAAATAAGCAATTTATTTAATCTAAATCAAATAAATGTTGATAATGATATTGTAATTACAAATGAAAGACATAAAAATCAAATTAGAAAAGCAATTCAAAATTTAGAAAAGGCAATTCAAAGTTTAAATATAAATATGCCAATTGACATTGTTGCTATAAGTTTAAAAGATGTTTTAAGTGATTTAGGAGAAATTACAGGTGAAGAAGCGAGTGAAGAAATTATTAATGAAATTTTTGCCAGATTTTGTTTGGGTAAATAACAAATTTAGACAAACCAGAATTCAAAATAAAGAATTTTTATAACAAAAACAACAACTGTATTAATAAAAATAAAAAACACCTTAAAAACAAAAATAAAAGAAATTATGGGTATACAAAATTTATAAAAATAAAACAAGCAAATTATGTAAACAGAACAAGGTTTCTTGTTCCACAAAAAATAAATATGAAAAAATGGAGGTTAAAATAAATGAATTATTTTGCAGGAGATTATGATGTTGCAGTAATTGGTGCAGGACATGCTGGATGTGAAGCAGCTTTAGCATCAGCAAGAATGGGAATGAAGACATTAGTATTTTCTATAAGCTTAGAAGCTGTTGCTAATATGCCATGTAATCCACATATTGGAGGAAGCTCTAAAGGACATTTGGTAAGAGAAATAGATTGCCTTGGTGGAGAAATGGGGAAAAATATTGACAAAACAATGACTCAAATTAAAATGTTAAATACATCAAAAGGGCCAGCAGTACATTCTTTAAGAGCACAAGCAGATAGAAAAAGATATCAAATGGAAATGAAACATACATTAGAAAAACAAGAGAATTTGGAATTAAAACAAGCAGAAATTGTAAATATTGAAACTGAAAATGGAAAAGTAAAATCTATAGAAACAGATGTAGGAGCAATATATAATGTTAAAAGTATTATTGTTGCAACTGGAACATATTTGGAAGGCAAGATTTTTATTGGTGATTATTCAAAAGAGAGTGGACCTGATGGCGTATTTCCATCAAATAAACTTGCAAAATGTTTTGAAAAACTTGGAATTAAATTAATAAGGTTTAAAACGGGAACTCCAGCAAGAATAAACAGAAAAAGTATAGATTTTAGTAAAATGGAAGTTCAAAAGGGTGATGAAAATATTGTACCATTTTCACTGGATGATGAAATAAAAGAATTCACACAACAAGATTGTTATTTAACATATACAAATGAAGAAACACATAAAATAATAAGGGAAAATTTACATAGGTCACCTTTATATGCGGGAAAAATTGAGGGAACAGGCCCAAGATATTGTCCATCTATAGAGGATAAGGTTGTTAGATTTAGCGATAAACCAAGACATCAAGTATTTATTGAACCAATTGGATTAGATACAGACGAAATGTATGCACAAGGAATGAGTTCTTCTTTGCCGGAAGACGTTCAAATAGCAATGTATAGAACTTTGCCAGGACTTGAACATTGTGAATTTACAAGGCCAGCATATGCTATAGAATATGATTCTATAGACCCATCTAAATTAAAATTATCACTAGAATATAAAGATATAGAGGGATTATTTTTTGCAGGACAAACGAATGGAACTTCAGGATATGAAGAAGCAGCATGCCAAGGACTAATTGCTGGAATTAATAGTAGTTTAAAAATAAAGGGAAAATCTCCTATTATATTAGATAGGACACAAGGATATATTGGTGTATTAATAGACGATATTGTTACAAAAGGAACAAATGAACCATATAGAATGATGACTTCTAGAGCAGAATACAGGCTATTACTTCGCCAAGATAATGCAGATTTAAGACTTACAGAAATTGGACATGAAATAGGTTTAATAACAGAAGAAAGATATAGTAAATTTTTAAGTAAAAAGGCTAATATAGAAAAAGAAATAGAAAGATTAAGGAAAACTATTGTTAAGCCATCTGAAAAGGTAAATAATTTTTTGATTAGCAAAAATACATCTCCTTTATCAACAGGTACAAAGCTTTCAGAATTACTAAAAAGAACAGAAATTACATATAATGATTTAGCTCAAATTGATGATGAAATGCCAGAACTTGATGTACAAGTAAAAGAAGAGGTAGAAATACAAATAAAATATGAAGGATATATTAAAATGGAAGAAGAACAGGTTGAAAAGTTTAAAAAAATGGAAAGTAAAAGCCTTTCAGAAGATATTGTTTATCAGAAAATAAAAGGATTAAGTTTAGAGGCAAGGCAAAAATTAGATAAAATAAAACCATTATCTGTTGGTCAAGCTTCAAGGATTTCAGGAGTTTCTCCAGCCGATATAAATGTGCTTTTAATTTATCTACAAATGAAAAACAAAAATAAATAGAAAGGATGTTTATTTAAATGGAAAAGGAATTGAAAAATAATTTTATACAATTATTAAATAAAATTGATATAGAAATAAATGAAAAACAAATAAATGATTTTTTTAAATATATGAATTTACTACTTGAATGGAATGAAAAAATCAATTTAACAGCGATAACAGAACCGGGTGATATAATTTTAAAGCATTTTGTTGATTGCTTAACTATAAAAAAATATATAAATAAAAAGGAGAAAATAGTTGATATAGGAACAGGAGCAGGTTTTCCAGGAATTCCTTTAGCAATTATGAATAAAGAAAATGAATTTACTTTAGTGGATTCTTTAAATAAAAGAATTAATTTTTTAAATGAAGTTAAAGAAAATTTGGATTTAAAAAACGTAATAACAATTCATTCAAGAGCTGAAGAATTTGGACAAAATAAAATATATAGGGAAAAATTTGATATTGCTGTTTCAAGAGCTGTTGCAAATTTAAGTGTATTATTAGAATATTTGATGCCAACTGTGAGATTAGGTGGAAAACTTATTTGTATGAAAGGGAGCCAAGTTGAAGATGAAATTAAAGATGCAAAATATGCTTTAAATGAATTAGGCGGAAAGATAGTTAATATTGAAGAATTTTGTTTGCCTGAAACAGATATGAAAAGAAATATTATATTAATTGAAAAAATAAAGGAAACACCTAAAAAATATCCAAGAAAAGCGGGAACACCAGCTAAGCAACCTTTAAAATAGAAAAAGAAAGAATATAAAATGTTTAAAATAATATTTTAATTTTATATTCTTTTTTTGTGGAACAAATCTCAAAGAAATAGTAGTCAGTATGTAGATACGAATTTTTATGACAGATTTTGTCGAAAAATGTCGAATGTAAAATTTGAAATATTGTATTGACATATTATCAATATTTGTATATTATATGATATATAAAAAACAGAAAGAAAAATAATAAAAAATACAAAATGGAGGGAGTAAATTGGGAAAAATAATATCAGTAGCAAATCAAAAAGGTGGAGTGGGAAAGACCACAACTACGGTTAATTTAAGTACAATTTTAGCAAAAGTAGGGAAAAAGGTATTGTTAATAGATACAGATCCACAAGGAAATGCAACGAGTGGACTTGGAATTGAAAAAGAATCAGATTTATCGACTTATGATTTGTTAATAACAGATGTTGCAGCAGAAGATGTAATACAAGAAACAGCAATAAATAATTTATACATATCTCCTTCAAATATGAACCTTGCAGGGGCTGAAGTTCAGCTTGTATCAATGATGTCAAGGGAACAAAGGATGAAAGAAAAACTTGATGTAATAAAAGATGAATTTGATTTTATTTTAATAGATTGTCCTCCATCATTGGGGCTAATCACATTAAATGCATTTACAGCATCAGATAGTGTATTAATACCTGTACAATGTGAATACTATGCACTAGAGGGACTAGGGCAACTTTTAAATACGGTAGAACTTGTAAGAAAACATTTAAATAAAAATTTATATGTCGAAGGTGCTCTTTTAACAATGTATGACATAAGGACAAACCTTGCAAATCAAGTTGTTAAAGAGGTAAAAAAATTCTTTCAAAATAAAGTATATAAAACCGTAATTCCAAGAAATGTAAGAGTAAGTGAAGCACCAAGTTATGGTATGCCTATAACAATATATGACCCAAAGTCAAAAGGAGCAAGAAGCTACGAAAAATTTGCAAAAGAATTTTTAAAATGGAATGAATTAGAACAAAAGGCTAGAGCCTCAAGATAAAAAGGAAAGGAATGATACAAATGGTAAAGAAAACGGGACTAGGAAAAGGATTAGATGCATTATTTTCAATGCCAGTTGAAGAAGAAGAAATAAAAAAGGAAAATGATAGTTTAAAAAATCTAAAAATAACAGATGTAGAGCCAAATAGAGAGCAACCAAGAAGACATTTTGATGAAGAATCAATTTCTGAGCTTTCAGAATCTATAAAAATGTATGGAGTTATTCAACCAATAGTCGTTTCAAAAAAAGAGGGATATTATTCAATAATTGCTGGAGAAAGAAGATGGAGAGCCGCAAAACAAGCAGGATTGAACGAAATTCCGGCAATAATTAGAGATGATGATGATAAGAAAAATAAAGAAATAGCCCTAATAGAAAATATGCAAAGAGAAGATTTGAATGCATATGAAAAAGCTATGGGAATAAGAGCTTTAATGGATGAATATAATATGACCCAAGAAGAAATTTCTAAGGTTCTAGGAAAAGGAAGAAGCAGTATTGCAAATTCTGTTAGAGTATTAAATTTGGCTCCAGAGGTTTTAGAGCTTGCAAAACAGGGAAAATTGACAGAGGGGCACTGTAAGGCATTACTTGCAATTACAGACCCTAAAAAACAGCTAGAAATGGCAACCAGAATGATAGAAAGAGGGGATTCTGTAAGACAGGCCGAAAAGAAAATACATCATCAAAAAAATAATAAAGCTGTTGCTGATAAATATGCTGTTGTATATAAAGATATAGAAGATAGATTTCAAGGATTTTTTGGAACTAAAGTTAAAATTGATGCAGGAAAAAGAAGTGGAAAAATAATAATTAATTATACTAATAATGATGAATTAGAAAGAATACTTGGACTTATAAAAGAATAGGAAACTGGGAGGAAAAAATTTGAATTTTTTACATAGTGATTTGTTTTTAATAATAATTTTAATTTTGAATGTGGTTTTATTAATTTGCTCTATTGTAAGTAATATTCGAATAAAAAATATACATAATAAAGATAAAGAATTTATGGAAAAACTTGGAAATGGAACAAATATAAAAGATGACTTGGAAGCATATATGAGAAGAGTTTCTGGTGCCGAAGATGAGATAAGAAAATTATCAGTGCATTATAAGGAATTAGATGAGAAATCAAAAAAGTGTATTCAAAAAATAGGAATTGTTAGATATAATGCTTTTAAGGATACAGGAAGCGATTTGAGTTTTGCTGTATGTATGCTTGATGAAAATAATGATGGGGTAGTTTTTAATGGGATATATTCTAGAGATATGTCAAATATATATGCTAAACCTATAGAAAAAGGTGTTTCTAAGTATAAGGTTACTAGAGAAGAGCAAGAAGCTATTGAGAAAGCTTTAGGAGAATATGAGAATATATAATAAGAAACATAGAAATTAAAAGAAACGAAAGGATAAATAATGGAAGAATTTTTAACTAAAGTAAAGGTTATGAGAGAAATGGCTTTTGAAAGTACAGATTTAGGAGCAGAAAAAGTTTTAAAAGAATTTTATATCTTTATTGAACAAAATGAAGATATTATAAAAGAGTGCTATAAACTTGATAATGAACTAAAGAAAAAAGAGTCTTTTTTAGCAATAAAAAGGATGTTAGATACTGTAGATGAGATAAATAAGTATGAAATGCCAGAAACAAGAACATATACTTTATTAAATGAAAGAAAATTTATAATGTATAAACAAAGCAAAGGTGTAATAGGTGTAGTATATGATGGAGATGTATATATTACTGTAGAATTAATTGCTAAAGCAATAAAAACAGGAAATGCACTTATACTAAATGTTGGAATAAATAATAATATTGGTACAAACAATTTGCTAGTAACAGCAATTAAGAAAATTTTGGAAAAAAATGATAAACCAAAAGGATTAATTGATATTATTTTTTCTGAAAACAATGAGCTAGAATACGGAGAATTAGATAGTTTAGTTTTAGTTGGAAATAAAAAAATACAGGAAAAATATAATAAATATAATGACGATATAATAAAAAGTGGATATGGATATTGCAAAATTTATATAGATGATTTAAATAATGAACAATTTATAAAGGAAGTTATAAAAAAATCCGAATTTAAATTGAAAATATATATTAATAAAGACTTACAAACAGACATAGATGGGGAAAAAGTAAATGGATGTGAAAATGCGATAGAATGCATAAATAAAGATGGGGCAAGATTTACAAGTGTAATTTTTTCAGATAATGCTAATTGCCAAAAAATTTTTCTAAAAAGATGTAAGTCTGGACATGTATTTATAAATGCAGACCCTAATATTGCAGAAGATTCTAATATAAGCATAGAAGATTTTTATTATAATAAAATAGGTATGGTATAAGATGGAAAAGATAAGTTACGAAGACTGGCAAAATATAAAGATAAAAATAGAACAAGGGCGAACTTTAGAAAAAAATGAACTAAAAATTGATGAATTTATAAAAAAAGGTAACAAATATACACGTGTAATTGAAAATATTTTAAAAGAAAATCCTGTTAGCATGGAAGAATTGATAGAATATTTTGAAAAAACGTCAAATTTAATTGAAGCCGTTGGATTTGCATCTGATTTTTTGGTAAAGGAACTACCAAAAGAATATATAAATGTATTTGATAAGTATAAGTGGCAATCAATTACCAAAATAACAAAATTTACTGGATTAGATTATGAATCTAAAAAAAGCATATTAAAGTTATGTGGGGTATTTGGAATATTTGAAAATGATCCAAACTCGGGAAAAAGAAATGAAAATTTAAAGGAAATGTTACAAAACCTTAATATAGAAGATATAAAAAAATTTTCAGGATTTAATATGACATATGATCCACAGTTTTTAGATTTTTTTCTTAAAAATTTAAATGATTTTAGTAGTGAAAAAATAACAGAAATTCAAAATAAATGGGAAGAAATAAGAAAAAGTGTTGAAGTAAAAAGTACAAAAAATATATTAAATTATATAGATTTATCCAATAAAAGTGAAAATCAATTTCAAAATTATATGAAAGTTAATGGAATTTCAAAGGCTTATCAAAAAAAGTATGAGGTACTATATAGACAAATGGCAGAACGTACGAAAACTTCAATGCCGACACTTTCATCAAAGAGTGAAAATGGGTATACTTATGAAATTCTAAATTTTAATGATCCTCGAATTTTAAGATTTGGAAATGATAATTTAATTAAATGTTGCCAAAAGTTAGGAGGTAACGGAGAAGGCTCAATGATAAATAGTGCAATTGAGTCAACATCTAGGGTATTAATGGTAAGTGATGAATCTGGAGAACTAATTGCGGGAAGCCTTGTTACACACCAAATAGGAAAAGATGGAAGAAGTCATGTGTGTTTTGATAGTATTGAAGTAAATGCTAATAGAGCACGTATAAAAGCAGATGATTACCACCTAACTTTAAATAGAATTGAAAGATTAAAACAAAAAGGTTTAATAAAAGATGGAACAATTGAGGAATTAAAACAATATTACCAAAATAATCCACCTAAAGAGAGAAAAATAACAAAATATAAAATGTATAAATTATTAGAAAAAGGAGCAAGAAAATCTCGAAAGATTAATAAAATAAAGATCCATTTAGATAATAATCCAAAATATTTCTACATTACAGGAGAAGATATAAGGGCCTTAGAAGAAAATAAAAAAATATTGGATGTGTACAAACAAGCCAGTGAAGATATGGTTATAGCTGATGAAAAAAAGAGAATGGAACAACTAAAAAATGGGGAGATTTCTGAAGAAGAATATTCACATTTACTCATGAAAAATGGATTATTTACTATTGGTAAAAACCCTGTTAGTATGTACTTAGGCAGTTTAGAAAAGTTGGACAAGAAATCAATGGAAAAATTACCAATTCCGCAAAAAGATAGAAGTATATATAAAGATGGCGGATATAATAGTGTGGAGAAAAGACTCACAAAAGTACCTTTGATAATATATGGTTCTATGTTTGCAGGAATACTTGGAATGACAGCATTGGGGATAGTCGGGATTGGAACGGGTTTTGGAGTAGCAGCGGTTGCCGCAAGTGCAGCAATTGCATCAGACAAAATAGTTAAAAAAAATAAAATTAAAGGTGTATATTCTGATGCCTCGAAAGAACAACGAATTTTAAGAGATGGAAGAGAAGAAGAAGACTTTACTAAAGACATTTTATCAATACTCAAGAGAAAAAAGTTACAACAAAAATTAGTTTATAATGAGGTAAATGCCATATCAAATCCAGTGGAATTATCCAAATTAACTTTAGAAGAAAAAAATAAACTAAGACGCTTATCTGAGATGAATTCAAAAGGCAAGGAATTTGATTTATCTGGAGAGAAAATGGTTATAGGTAATTTAGAAAATTGGGCAGCTATATTTTCTAATAATATGGGAAAGCTTGTATTAGAAAATGTACTTCTTCCAGGTTCTATGAGGCTACATGGAAGTAATAAAAGATTGACTGATGCGCAAAAGGACTTATTAGATTGTGTTTGTGATTTGGCACAGTCTAGGAATGTTGAATTTAATTGTGATGATAAAAACATAAATAAGTATTTTGAGAAAAAAGTAAGAAAGAAGTCTATTATTAGAAATAGAGAACAAAATATTAAGGATTTTGGTGATGGTGTGGAGGCACGTTGATTTATGTCTAGTATTTGCAACATTCTTGTTTCTGTAATAATGGTTATGGTACTATTTTATGTAATTTTAAGTTTTTTTATATTTTCAAAGAATAAAATAAGAAGGATAAAAGTAATTAAAACAGAAATAAAAATAGCATCAATTTTGGTTGTATTACATATCGTGCGGATGATTATAGCTATATTTTTAAAGGAGCAAATAATCAGTGAACTTGTTAGTGTAATAATTTGGAGTGCATGTATATTTTTAGAAAGGCTGTCTTTAAAGTATACAATAAAAAGTCTGTATTTTGAATTACTTTTCAAGAGAAACTCCGATATAGATGACAACAATGTAATTGATGTTGAATATAGAGAAGTAGAGAAATAAAAGAAAAAATAATAACTAAAAAACAGGGAAAAGTAGATAAAGGAAGTGGAAGAAAAACAAATGAAATAACAGCGATACCAGATGTAATAAAAAGACTAAATATAAAAAATGTAATATGTACGTGAGATGCAAAATGGTATGAAGATGCAAAATCGTGGAAGGGTTTAAAAAGCATAGGATTAGTAGTAAAAACAATGGAAAATAAAAAAGGAGAAAAAGTAATAGAAAAGAGGTATTATATTTCAAGTTTATTATTAGATATATATAATTTTTCAAAGGCAATAAGAAATTATTGGAATGTAGAAAATAAGTTACATTGGTAATTAGATTTTACATTCAAAGCAGATGATAATACAACAGTAAATAAAAAAGCATTATTCAATTTACAAATAGTAAAAAAATTTGCTCTGAATATACTAAATCAAGTAAAAGAAGCTTATAAGTGTATTTTAAAGAAAATTAGATTTCAAATAAGTCTAAATGCGCCAGAAGAGTTATTCAAATTAATGAAGAAAACGCTCGAAAAAACAATAAAAAATAATCGAGCAATCTCTTGATATACAACGGATTGTCCAATTATTATTTTAAAATCATGTTTTTATTCTGAAAATTAACAAAAAACTATTGACAAACAATAGCCAAATATGTTAGTATATAAACTGTTCTTGACAAAAGTCAAAAACAGTTGGAGAGGTGGTCGAGTTGGTTTATGGCTTCTTCCATCAAAATCCAAATAATGTTTTTAAATATTAATAAGTGCAAATAAATAAGAGAATATAAAGGTTTTTAGTTTATTTAATACCACTAAATATTATTAAATATTTAGTGGTATTTTTGTATTTGGTTGACAATTGGTTGACAATTTGCATTAGTTATTTTCCATCTTTTCTTTGAAGATAATGCCTTCATAAAATCCAAGTTGATAAGCTGTACAAAATTCTTTTGATTTCATACTATACATAATACTTAATAAATTATCTAGATTTTGACATTCCTCATTAGAACTATTTTTGTATATATCATCTTGTAATTTATCAAGCAAAGCAGCTTCTTTTTTATAGAATTGGTTTTTATCTAATAATTTTGCAACTTTTTCATTTACCATTTCATCAAATTCTATATTTAGATTATTCAAAATAAACACCTCCTATATAAATTTATCCTATATAGGATAATGTATAAGAGGATAAATGTCAATACCATAATTTTTTGATACAATATTCCTGTTAAAGGTGGGAAAAAATATGGAAAATGGAATATTTGTATTAAGAAATTACGGTAAAATAAAAATTGATATAAAAACAATAATGGATAAGAAGAACATAACAAGGAATAAATTGTCTGTTTTAACAGGAGCAACTTATAATGTGATAAATAGATATTATAATAATGACATCAGTAGAGTAGATTTAGATGTATTGGCTAGAATTTGTTATGTGCTTGAATGTAATGTTAGTGATGTTTTAGAGTATGAAAAATAATAACAAAAAATACCAGTTCAACATTTTTATGTTGAACTGGTATTTTTGTTAGATTTCAACTAGACATCATATATTACTTTTGTTATTTTGCCTAATAATTTAACGTCTTCATTAGAATTGTCAAAAGTTATTGCGGCTTTATTAATAGCGGTATATGTTATTTTTTTGTCTAATTCAAAATAGTACCTTGCTATAATAGTATTATTATATTTTAAAGCCACAATGTCACCATTTTGGTATTTTTCTTGTATATTAATATTTACTTGGCAACCATCAGGTACAACTGGATACATGTCATTATTGGTTATAGGGAAAAAAATGGGTTCCTCTAACTGAAACTTTATGTTGTCTTTTTTAGAATTTATTGATAATTTACCGTCTAAAACTTGGTAGTTATCATCTTTAACCAAATCTAATATTCCAGATAAAAATATTCCTATACCTTTTTGATTTTCTTTTTCACAGATTAAATCAAGTTGTTTGGTGTCAATGTTGGCATTTTCGGTTATTATTTTTATCTCAGTCATTGTGATAATTTTTTGCAGATAAGAAAGAATATCTTTTATTTCTTGTGGACTTTTATCGTAATAAGCTTCTAAAACCAAAAATCTTTCATCTACATTGCAAATTTGAGAAATTGCCCTAGAGATTTCTTCTCTTGGAGGTGGAAGCTTTCCATTTACTAATTTACTCAAATAAGATTTATCAATAGATATTCCTTTTTGTTCTAGCTTGTCCTTTATGTCTTTATACGATAAGTTACTATTTTCAATTGTTTTTTTCAATACATTGCTATAAGGCATTTTAATCACCCCTTGGACAAGTATATATCAAATAAAACGAAAAGTAAATACAACTATTGAAAAAAAATTCAATTTTTTCCAAAAATCTATTGACAGAATGTTTAAAAGGTTGTATAAATATATCAAGTGGTGAGTAAAAAATACAAAATAGTATTATTTTTCGGCCCTTTACAATGAGGGTGCTTGTGTTACGCTTTCTTGCGGTCAAGCATATTGTAGTTAATAAAAAAAGGCAGATATTTGAAATGTAGAGGATTTGTTTTAATGCACTAATCACATTATGCTTGGCCTGGCTTGATATAAACACAAGCACAGAGGCTCATTGTAAAGGGGGAAAGAAAAATAATACGGTAAGGGCTATCTATACTATTAGTAGCCCCCACAACACCACTATTTTATAAAGGAAAGGAGGTGTAAAAATGAAAAGTGTGTCAAATATAGATACAATATATATTTTGATTAATATAAACAATTATGAGATAAAAAGTATGAATATTTTAAAATTTTTAGAGAATGAAAAAGAAAAGGCAAAGCTAGAAATAAAAAGCAATGCCAATTCTAAACATTTGGTTACCATTAGTGATATGACATTCGAATTGCTTTCTAATGGTACAAAAGGTTATGCCTATATTTTACACAATTCTGGTTATGAAGTCAAGATTGCACAGTATCAATCTAAAATAAAAAATTTTATGCCAATACAAGTTAGAATAAGTGCAGAATATTTGTGGTCTAAGGGTTTGGAAAAATCGTGGGAAGAAATAAAAAAATGGATTGAAGAAACTTTTGGAATTATAGAAGAAAATAAAATATCAAGAGTTGACTTATGCACACATACATCAGGTATAAATTTTATAGAAAATTATGAAGTATCATATAAAGGAAAATTCAAAAAGGATAGTGTTAATATTTTGAATTATACACACAAAAAAGTAAATTCGATTACATTTGGTTCAAGAAAAGGAAAAAACATATATTGTAGAATATATAATAAAACTTTAGAAGTTACAGAAACAAAAAGAAAAAATTGGTTTATTGAAATTTGGAAGCGAAACAATTTAGATATTAGCAATGTTTGGAACCTTGAATTTGAATTAAAAAGTGAATTTTTAAGAGAATTTAAGATAAAGTCGGTTGAGGATTTGAAAAAAAGTTTAAAAGATATATGGAAATATTGCACTTGTGAATGGCTATTAAAAATAGATAGGACAAATAAAAGGAGTGAACGATGTCCAATAAATGAACAATGGATAGAATTACAATGTGCATTTGATGAATTTAATTCAAATGGGTTAATAAAACGAGAAAAGCAAATTGAAATGGATGCTGAAGTATTAGTACCGAATATCGTTGGAAATATAACATCATATGCAGCCAGGAAAGATATAACGAATATTAAAGGTGCTTTTGAAAACCTGTATGAAAATTCAAAAATATATCTTGAAAAACATAACAAAAGTTTTGAAGAAGAAATTAAAAAGAAAATGTATAAAATCAATGAAAGAGGGTGCAAATAATGAATAAAGAAAATGGTTTAATAACCGTTCTTGAAATGGCTGAACTACTTAAAATAAGTCGTTCAAATGCGTACAAGTTAGTAAAGGACGCAACATTGCCTATTATAAAAATAGGAAAATGTATAAGAATAAGTAAAATAGAGCTTGAAAATTGGCTAAATAAAAACAAAAATGTATTATAATTGTTTGGGAATAAACTTAAAACGGAAAGAGGTATAAATGAGGGGAAATATAAGACAACGTGCAAAAAATAGTTGGACAGTAACAATTGAATTACCAAAAGATGTGGTTTCAAATAAAAGAAAACAAAAATTTTTTACTGTTAGAGGTAACAAAAAAGATGCTGAAAAGTTTTTGACTGAAAAGTTAAGAGAATTAGATACAGGACTATTAATTGATACAACTAAAATGAAGTTTGGAGAATATTTAGACTTTTGGAAAGAAAAAACATTCGATAACCTAGAAATTACAACGAAAGAGGGATATATTCAAAAAATAGATAAACATATTAAACCATATTTAGGAAATATAGTTCTTGAAAATTTAAAACCTTTACATTTACAAAATTTTTATTGTGAAAAAATAAGAAATGGTAAATTAGACGGTCAAGGCGGTTTGTCCGAAAGAACAGTGCTTGCATTACATAGAATAATACATAGTGCATTAGAACAAGCAGTAAAATGGCAATTGATTGCAAGAAATGTAGCTGATGCAGTAGAACCGCCAAAGGCCAAAAAATACCAAGCAAGGTTTTTAAATGATAAACAAACAGAGGAATTAATAAAGAAAGCACAAAATACAGATATTTATATACCAGTTATGTTAGCTGTATTCACAGGTGCGAGGAGAGGAGAAATATTGGGTTTAAGCTGGAAAAATGTAGACCTAGAAAAGGGAATGATAAAAATTGTTGATAATTTATGTACTACACAAAATGGACTAGTAATTAAACAACCCAAAACTAGTAGTGGGATAAGAACAATTGCAATTTCGATGAGTTTAGTAAAAATATTGAAAAAACACAAAATTAATCAAATGAAGAAAAAAATTAGTTTAGGAGCAAGCTATTGTGATAATAATATGGTTTGTTGTTATGAAGATGGTCATTTGTTTAATCCAAAGAGATTTAGCGCCAAATTTAATGAATTTTTAGAAAAGAATAATTTACCAGTTGTAAGATTTCACGATTTAAGACATTCACATGCGTCATTGCTTGTAAAAATGGGTGTACAACCTAAAGAAATATCAGCTAGGTTAGGGCATAGTAATATAGGCATAACAATGGGCCTGTATTCACACTTATATGAAGAAACAGACAGAGAAGTTGCCAATATGTTTGATAAATTAATTAGTATAAAATAGCCGTTGACATTTGGTTGACAAATTAAAAAAATTAACAAAAAACTATTGACAAACAATAGCCAAATATGTTAGTATATAAACTGTTCTTGACGAAAGTCAAAAACAGTTGGAGAGGTGGTCGAGTTGGTTTATGGCACCAGTCTTGAAAATTGGCGTAGGTTTGTAGCCTACCGTGGGTTCGAATCCCACCCTCTCCGCCAAAACAACGTAGAAAAATTGTCATAAACAATATTCTACGATTTTTTTATAACTTAATATATACAATTTGGAGTAGTACCCAAGTGGTGAAGGGGATTGTTTGCTAAACAATTAGGTCGGGAAACTGGCGCGGAGGTTCGAACCCTCTCTACTCCGCCAGAAGTATGATATAGAAATTCTAAAGAGATCTATATCATTTTTTTTATTAAAATAAAGAAGTATCCCAGTGCCTAATCATAAAGGAGATACATTGCAAAGGGCAATGGAAATGGCAGAAGAACTAAAAATAATTTTTTCAAAAACATTGGAGGAGTCATTATTAAAGAAGATATATGAAAGAAAAGATTAATATGTATTATACATATATGATAAGATGTAAAGACAATTCAATATATACAGGCATGACAAACGATTTAGAAAAAAGAATAAATGAACATATATCAAAAAAAGGAGCAAAATATACTAAATCACATAATGCTATTAAACTTGAAATAGCTTGGAAAAGTAAAGATAAATCATTGGCATGTAAATTGGAATACCAAATAAAAAGACTTACCAAAGCGCAAAAGGAAAATTTAATATCTGGAGAAAAGTTATCCACATATTTATCTGGGAAAGTGGATTGTAGGAGATATAAAAAAATATAAATGGTAGCTTTATGCAAAAATTAAGCTTTTTTTTAATTTTTATTGACAATTATAAAAAAATAAAGTAAAATAATTATGTTAATTTCATAGAAATTTAGATTAATTAAATCTAAATGAAAAAATTAATGAAGTGTTAAACAAAAGTCGAAAGGAGGATTTTTTTTAATTAAAAAAATTAGTAGTCAAAGAGGTTTTCCAAACAAAAACAAAAAACGGAGGTAACAGAATGAAAAGTTTACGGAAAATGGCAACAACTATCGCACTCATAATGATGATGTGCACAATCTTCACTGCTTGTGAAAGCAAGGACAGAGAAACTAGCAATGTAACCCAAAAATCGGTGAAAATTTCGATCGATGAATGGATCGGGTGGCAGTCACTGTTAGATGCGAATGGAGGTTTAGTTACAGCAGAAAACAGCATTAATGCAAAGAACGGAATTAATGTTGAGTATGTTGTAATGAATGATGCATCAACTAGTTCGGCTGCATTGATTTCTGGGGAACTCAATGGTGCAGGATACACAGTGAATCGATATGCGTTCTTACAGCAAAAATTCGATGAAGCTAATGTGTCTGTAATAATGCCGTATATTACCAACTATTCTAATGGTGGTGATGGTATTATTTCTAAATCTGATATTGTAAACGTGTCTGATCTAGTAGGCAAAAAAGTTGCGGTTCCAAGGTTTTCTGAAGCACAAACGCTTGTAGAATGGCTTCTTAATAATTCAAGCCTGACAGAAGAAGAGAAGGAAGAAATAAGAAGCGATATGGTTTATTTTGATACTGCAGACGAAACAGCCAAAGCTTTTTTTGGTGGATCAGTTGATGCAGCAGCAACATGGGAACCATATCTTACGCAAGCAGCATCTTCGACCGATTCAAGAATTCTGTTTGATACATCAATGAGTTCAAACTTGATATTGGATGGAATTGTTTTTAGAGAAGATTTTGCTAAAGACAATGAAGGATTTATTGTTAAATTGATCGATGGAGCATTAGAGGCATCTTCAATGTATAAAAAAGAATTTAACAATATAAAACAGCTTCCAATGTTTGAGCTTATGGAAGATGATGAAATTATTGATATGGCGAACGGAGCAGACCTAGCAACTTGTAGTCAGAATGAAACCCTGTTGACTGATACTGCTATTGCAATGTACAGAGATATGGCAGATGTATGGCTTACTCTTGGAGAAACGGCTTATCCTGATAAGGCAGAATCCGCATTTACAGATAAGTATATTAAAACTTTGTTGGAAAAATACCCAGATGATGGGGAGAGTGTAAAGAGTTTTAATGATGACGAAAAGGGTTTACTGATTGAGTCACCTGTTGCACTGCTGAATTACCAAGCAGATATTCAGTTTGAATTGAATTCTGTAAATATTAAGGAGAAATCCTATAGCGAGTTAGACGACTTTGTCGAAATTGCTAAGATTTTGGATGGCGTATACATTCAGATAGAAGGTAATGCCAGTCTTAGGTCAGATGGAATTACAGATGAGCAAATCAATAGTTTTTCTGAAAAGAGAGCAAATTCTGTAGCAGAGTATTTCATTAGCAAAGGAATTGACCCAGAAAGAATTATTATTGTTGGCAGAGGCGATAGCAATCCAATTGATAAGGAAAACTTGGCTTCTGCGGAGAACCGAAGAACAGAGTTCTTCTTTAAGACAAAACTTGGGTACTAACCCATATAGCACTCTGTATTAAACAAAATGGGTTGGTTTGGTAACCAGCCCATTTTACCTAAAAGGAGGTAAAAGTCAAATGAAAAAAGCAATAAAAAAGATATCTTTTGTTGCAATTGTTATTATTATTTGGTGGGGAGCAAGTAGAATAGTAAATAAAAGTCTATTTTTGCCTTCACCTAAAGAAACAATGAAATCGATAGTAACATTAGTAACAACAGGAGTTCTTTTTAAACATTTAGGTGCAAGTTTTTTAAGAGTGACTATTGGAGTTTGTATTGCTGCTGCAATTTCTGTGCCACTAGGTATGGCAATTGCATGGAACAAATTGATTAATAAGTTATTAAAGCCTATTGTCGATTCGCTGCGGTATATTCCCGTAACATGCTTTTCACCAATGCTTGTATTGATTTTAGGAATTGATGAAAAAATGAAAATAACATTTCTGGTAATAGCTGGTTTTTTTTCATTTCTTCCGACAGTTATTCAGCAGTGTTCAGAACCCATGGATAAACTGAAAGAAACAGCATATACAATGGGATTTAGTTATCCAAGAATGCTCTTACACTGCGCTATTCCATACATCGCACCGTCGTTACTTCAATCATTTATTACATTATATGGCGTTGGATGGACATACGTTATTATTGCAGAAGTTAATAATACACAGTATGGACTTGGTCATTTAATGTATATTGGATCAGCAAGGGGAAAAACATCTATGGTATTTGCAGCAATTGTAATTATTATAGTTGTGAGTTATGCCTTTGATAAGATTAGTAATCTTATTGTAAGGAAGACATTCAAATGGAGGTTTGAAGATGATGGAACAAATTGACAACAATGAAGTTCGGAAAGAAAATGTTTTGAATGATGGGCATTTACTCGAATTTAAAAACTTTGGAATTTCATTTAATTCAAATGTAATTTTTGAAAATTTTGAATATGAGTTTAAACCTGGAATTTATGCATTTTTAGGACATTCCGGAGTAGGAAAAACAACCCTTATGAAATGTATTGCTGGGCTTGAAAAGCGATATAAAGGAGAAATACGTCTTGATGGGCAACAACTCTTTGGAACAACACCAGATGTTCATATGGTGCATCAGCATTATACAAGTTTTCCATGGTTAAATTTAGTAAAAAATGTCTTAATGGTTTATAAAGGACATAAAGTAAAAATAACTAAGGAGCGTGTTGCTGAGGCTGAAAAGATACTAATTAGATTTGGTTTAGGAGAACATCTTAATAAGTTTCCAAGTCAAATTTCTGGAGGACAGGATCAACGGTTGAGTTTGTGTTCTGCTTTTGTGAACCCTTGGAGTAAGGTCGTATTATATGATGAACCTTCTTCAGCATTAGATTTAGAAAATACTAAAATTCTTGCTGAATTAATTAAGGAGCACCAAAATAAGCACAAAACAATTGAAATAGTTATAACACATGACCAAGATTTATTAAAATTCTTAGCTCCAATAACCATTGATTTTTTACCGGAATTTAGAATAAGAACGGCATCAGAAAGGATTGAAGGCAATGAAAAAAAATAATAAGATGTTTATTACGGATGTAGTTATTTTGCTTGTTTGTGTAATGATTTTTGTTATTTTTAAATTAAGTGGTTTTATCTCAATAATTGTAACAATTTTTGTAGCTGTAATGTTCCATACATTGCTAAGTTATATTTTCGAGAAAAAAGAATTTATTGAAGAAGAAGAAAAGCAGCTTAGTCTTAAAGAACAAATTCAGCGAATAAAGAGAGAATACACGATATTTAAAAGATACATAAATCAACTTGAAGAGCAGATAATCGATTTTGAAAGACGGCAAAACGCTTTGAAAAAATTGATTGAACTGAACAAGGGCGAAAAAGCTACTTATTTGTTAGAGAGAAGCAAAGAAGCCGAGCATTTTTTATTACAGAAATGCAACCAATTCGAAAAGTGTTTAGTGGTTTTACAAGTGCTTGATTGTTATGATTATGAATATTCAAAAAATATAGAAGCACTTGAAGAAATTTTAAAAACAACAGAAAAAATGGTTGGTGCATATTCTAAACTTCTTTCAGAAGTTAGAAGAATGGGAAACGGCCTTAACTTGGATGATCCTGGTATAACAAGTGCAGTAGAAAAACTGAAAGCTATTAGAAATGAAACAGAAGAAGCAGATAAAAATGGGTTATTTGTCGTTGGTTCTAAGAAACGAGATATCTAAAAGTAAGAGTTAGACCTAAAGTATATCAAGCAAAAAATTTCGAAAGGATGGAGCACATGAAAAATAATAAATTAAAAAAGCTTGGACCTGTTATCATAATTGTGGTAATCTTGTCTATCAGTTTAGGCGTAATTTCTAGTAGTAACAGAAAAGAAAAAATCAACAAAGGGGGAGAATATATTAATTCTTCTGTTGAAACAGTTCGGATTTCTTTGGATGAATTTATTGGATGGAAATCATTGATTTATGCAAATGGTGGTTTGATTACAACAACCAATAGTATAAATGCACGAAATGGAATTAAAATCCAATATGTTATCGAAAATGATGCAACTGTGTCATCAGATAGCCTTATTTCTGGAGATTTGCAAGGAGCAGGTTATACAATTAATAGATTAAGTTTTTTACAATCAAAATTTAATGAAACTGGAATGAATGTAGTAATGCCATATATCACTAATTATTCTAATGGTGGAGATGGAATCATATGTTCATCTGATATTAAATCAGTAGAAGATTTAGTCGGAAAAAAAATTGCTGTTCCTAAATATTCCGAAGCACAAACACTTATTGAATGGTTAATTCAAAATTCATCTTTAACAGATGAGCAAATTAAAGGCATTCGTAAAAATATGGTGTTTTGTGATACAGCTGACGAAACCGCAGAAGAATTCTTTACTGGAAAAGTTGATGCAGCAGCAACATGGGAACCATATTTAACACAAGCCGCATCTTCCACAAATTCAAGAATTTTATTTGATACATCTATGGGAACTAACTTAGTAATGGATGGATTAGTATTTAGTACAGATTTTGTGGAAAATCATGAGAATTTCATTGTAAAACTCATAGATGGAGCATTAGAAGCAAATTCAATGTACCTTAATGAGGTGGATAGCATTAAAGTGATGCCTACATTTAAACTTATGGAAGACTCAGAGATTAGAGAAATGTGTGAGTATGCTTCTGTGGCAACTTGGGCTGATAATATGAATATCTTGAAATCAGCCTGTCAAGAAGTATATAGGGATATGGCCAATATTTGGATTAGTATTGGAGAAAAAGCAGATCCAAGTAAAGCAGATGAAGTGTTTACAGACAAATATGTCAATCAACTTAATGGAAAGTATCCAGAAGATGATATAACATCATTTGCTTTTTCCTCTGAAGGACGTAAAGCTGCAGAACAAATTGCAAACGATGCATCATTATTAAGTGTAACTCTCAATATTGAATTTGAAGCAGATTCATATAAAATTCAATCGTCATCGTATAAAGAATTAACTGAATTTGCCCAAGTAGCACAATTATTAAATGGTTGCTATATTCAAATTGAAGGAAACACAGCTAAGGTTGAAGGAGATGATGGTGTAGAATTTTCTTATAAAAGAGCACTTAGTGTTGCAAAATATTTGCAGGCTTTAGGAATTGATTCAGAAAGATTTATTATCATTGGAAATGGTGATAAGAACCCAATTGCAACTAACAGCACTGAAGAGGGGAAAGAGAAGAACCGTAGAACTGAAGTATTTTTCAAACAAATTGGATATTAAACAGGAGGACAACAGCTATGATGAGAAATAAAAACAGTTTTTTGAGTTTATTAATTTTGACAATTGTTCTTGCATTAACTGGATGCAAAAAAGATTACTCTAAAGTAGAGATAACTGATGAAAATAAAGTATCTCTTCTTGAAGAAACTGGCATTAAGATTAGTGAAAAAGAACTTGTAAAAGGAGAAATTCCTGCAAAGGATGATGAAGTAGAAGAACAGATGCAGTTTAATTATGAATTACCTGATATCAGCAACTATGAACCAGATGTTAAAGGCGAAGGAGAAATTGATGTTGAAATCTTTCTTCCTCTTGAAAACAATGGAAGTAGCATTCGGGAGCTGGTAAAATATGTTTCTGAAAGTTTCAATGAAGAGCAGCTTGAAAACAAAGCAGGACAAACAATGTCTGTAACCATTAGGTCTTTGGAATCAAGTTTAGCAGAAGATTTTATTAAATATGGAACGTATATGCCAGAAGGATATATTGCATCAAATGAGTTTTACGGCCTTTTGATCCAATCCAATGGAATAAACGTTAAGGAAATCTCTACAAAGCTTGTTGGAAATACAATGGGAATTGCTATTGAAAAAGAAAAGTATGATGAGCTTATGCAAACATATGGCGAAGTATCTATTGATACAATTGTAACCGCAAATATTGATGGAAATTTGTCTATTGGATATACTAATCCAACAAATAATCCAACAGGATTGAATTTTGTAGTTTCAATGCTTGCATATTTTGATGAAAGCAATCCATATAGTTTTGAAGCAACAACAGACTTTTCAAATTTTCAAAATACTGTTTCTTCAGTTTCTTATTCGACCGAACAAATGGTAGAAAAGGTAAAAAAAGGAGTTATTAATGCATTTGTAATCGAACATCAAGCATATGAAAATGATGTAACTATCGAAAGTGAATTTGTTTTCTTGCCTTTTGGCGTAAGACATGATTATCCACTTTATGAGTTAGATTATATTACAGATGAAGATGAAGAAGTTCTTTGCAATTTTGCTGATTATTTTCAAAGAGAAAAGGTTCAAAGTTATGCTAAAGAACTCAAATTTAATCAAGATTCTGAATATGTAAGTGCAATTTCTCCTGATAAATACCCTTTAAGTATGATTACCGAGATTTTGAAGTTTTGGAAAGAAAATAAGAGTTCTGGAAAGCAGATTGTAGCAATGTTTGTTTCTGATGTTTCTGGAAGCATGCATGGAAAGAAAATCGAAGCTTTAAAAGATTCGCTGAAAAATGCAATGCAGTATGTAAGTGAAGATGCTAAAGTTGGATTGATGAGCTTTAACTATGAAGTGTTCAATGATTTGCCTATTGGTAAGTTTACAAAAACACAACAAGAATTTTTTGTTGGAGCAGTCGATTCTTTAAATGCAGATGGAGGTACATCAACTAACAATGCAATTCTTATGGCAATTAAATTGATTAATGAAGAACAGCAAAAGAGCGGTGAAGAAATTAAACCAATCATTATTCTGCTAGCAGATGGAAATACCGGAAGTGGTTATAGTTTGAATAATGTAGAAAATTTAATTAAAGCATTTGACATTCCTATTTATACAATTGGATACGGAAGAGATGCAGATGTTGAAGAATTAAAAAGAATAGCTAATATTAATGGAGGAGCTTTTATTGATGCATCCACAGACGATGTTAGCTATGTAATCAAGACTTTGTTTAATGCTGAAATTTAAAATTTAGCAAAAATTTTATTAAATCAGCTAAAACAAGAACAGCCCCATTATGGGGCTGTTTTTGTTGGTAAAGCAATAACTCTAATTAAAAGAGTTTTCCCAAGCGGGAATTGTACTATTAATTGTTTCTTTAATTGTTTCAATTAATATAGTGTTATTTTTTAATATTATATTAATTTGTGCAATTAATTGTAAAGCAATTTCCTTTGAGGTACTGAGTGAATAAAGCTTTTGTTCAAAAGTATTTACATATTGTACCATACGGTTATACTCTTCTGTAGAAGCAATAGAAACATCCAAATTTTGCTTAAGCATTGGAAGTATATCAGTCTTTACCTGCTCCAATCTCTTTTCTCCTGCAACAATGTACTTTGTGATTGTTTTGTACAACTCATTTAAGTTGGAATCGAACTTCGAAAGAACATCATTATCATGCATAAGGATAAGCTGTTGACTATCTAATTCATTTGCAATTTTATGAACCGAACTTTTAGTTTTTAAAAATTGGTATTTAGAAAGAAATGAATTTTTTTTAACAGGCTTTCCAATAGAAAAATCAGTTAACAATTTTTCTACTTGAGAAATGTAGTCTTTTATATAGCTATAATCTTTTTGATTAAAACAATTAAAGACTGAACTATATAGTGCTGCGATTTTAGCCCGACAGTTTTCACCATAATTAAATACTAGGACACTGTCTGTTATGTCAATTTGGCTTACAAAAGCATCGATTTCTTGCTCATCTTCTTTTGAAAGAGAAAGAAAAGAACCGGCTTGCGGAGTTTGAAAAATATTCATATCTGAAATGGGCGAATCAGATGATGTGTTATTAAGTGAAAGGTCTAAATCTTTGGTGCTCATTTTTTATCCTCCAATTCTAAATATTTTACATAATGATTTTACCATATGCGCATAATAATGTCAATTATACAAAAGAAGTCTTATTCCAAATTTAAAAATTCCAATTCCATGAGACATATTAAGCCTTGGAATCTCATAATTATTGTCATTTTTACTTGCTTTTTTATAATCATCCCTATTTGGTCCATATCTAAAAGCCATCTTATAGCCACATTCTTTCAAACTATTTTCGATCTTAGAATTAAATTGTCCAAAAGGATAACAAAAGACATCTGTATTCGTGCAAAAATTATTAAAATTATTAATATCATCAACAAAGACATTTTCATCTTGATTTATTGCGCCTTGGTAATGTAAGTTATAAGAATGAGAATAAATTTCGATATTTGGATATTCATTTTTTATATTTTCCAATATATCTTTTGTCATATATGTCTTTAAATTTCCATCCCAGGAATTTGATGAAGAATTTTCAATAAAAGACCCTACAACAAAAACAGAAGCTTTCATATCATAATCAGATAGCAATTTAAAGGCATATTGATAGTTAGATAAAAAACCATCATCAAAAGTTATTAAAACACTTTTATATGGAAGATTTAATTTACCTGTTTTCCATTGATAAAATTCATCCATTGAAAGGGTTTTATAGTTATGTTTTTTTAGATATTCTAATTGTTCTTTAAAATTATCGACTGAAATAGTCCAATCGGCTTCATCTGGAAAGCTTTGTTTTTCTTCATCTGTTGCTATATTGTGATAACAAAGTACAGCGATTTTGGGATTTTTATATAAGTAGGTTAATGTTAGTATTGCTAGTATTAAAAATAATAAAATAAATGTTTTTAATATATTTTTCATGTTTCATTCCTTCTTTTTTTACATATTTTACTATTGTGTAAAATCTTTGTCAATATAGATAAAAGTTTGTTGTTAAAAACTTCTTATAAATTTTATGTAAATCAATTATCCCTAAGTATTGACAAAAAAGAAAAATTAAGGTAAAATAAAAAGTGGTAAATAAATAAACACAAATAAAAATTGTCGAATTTTGAAATAAATCTTGCCAAAATAATAAAAGTGCATTATAATATAAAAGAATAGTAGGTGAAAGTAATGAAAAAACGTGGTATTATAATAAGTTTAATATTTATAATAAGTATAATATTTAATCTTAACTATTCTTGTTTTGCTAAGGATGGAGATAATATAGATACAAGTATACTGTCAAATTCTTTTATAACAAATTTGAATCCGGAAGGAATGAATGGCCCCGCCGAAACATTATCAACACCATTTGTAAATTTCATACATAGAATTGTAAATCCAATATTAGGATTTGTACAAATAATAGGAGGAATTTTGACAATAATTTCAATTGCAATATTTGGATTTGGATTATTCTTAAATGGAAACGATAAGCTTGCAATGGATTTAGGATTTGGAATAGTTAGAAGACATAAGGCAGTTGGACCAGAAGCAAAAATGGAATTATTAGATTTTGGTAGAGGGATATTCATAGGATCAGTGCTATTATTCAGTGGTGCAGCAATAGTTAAAATTATATTTGCAGTATTTAATGTATAAAAAAGAAAGTAGGTGATTGAAATGAAAAAAAAGATGATAACCATAATTTTTATAGCACTAATTTTTATAATTTCAAATTCCTACGTATACGCCGATTGGGTGTCAGATGCATTTTCGGCAACATCAGAATTTTTAAATGAACCAACAAAAGATGTAGGGGGGATTATAAGTCCAACATTTACATTTTTTCAAGATATTGTAAAAGCACTAAATAGAATTCTACTTGTATTACTTGCTGGAATATCAACAATTGCTCTTTCTGTAACGGGAGTAAGATATATGGCAAGTGGAGCATCACCAGCTCAAAGAGAAACGGCCCAGAAAAGCTTAAAAACTATATTTATAGGAATGGCTTTTGGATTTGGAGCATATACAATATGGAGAATTGCAATGGCAATTATTCAAATAATGATGAAATCTTTTGTTGTAGAATAAATAGAAAATGAAAGGAGTATCTTATGAAAAAAATTAGTAAATTATTAGTTGCAGTAATTATATCTACTTGTGTATTAGCTTTTATGCCAGGTAATAATTGTTTGGCAATGGCTGAATCGGATGATGAAGTTAGAACAATTAAAGTTGCTGATACAATAAAACCTGCGATAATACGAGATGGTGGAGGAGGTTCAAAAGCTAGTTCGGCGGCATCAGTAATAGATGGAGTAAAGGCCGATGAAACTGGTTCGGATAATTATTCATCATTACAAGGAACAATAGGAAAATTATTAGGATTTTTACAAATAGCGTCAGCTTTAATAGCTGTATTAGTATTAGCATATACAGGATTTAACTATATTGTTGGAACACCAGATGTAAAAGATGAAATGAAGAAAAAAGGCGTACCAATAGTAGTAGGATTTGTATTAGTATTTGGAGCAACATCAATAGCTAAATTCTTAGTAGGTGTAGCAGCATAAATAAATGATATTAAATTTACATTAATATATATTTTTTAAAGGAGGGAGAATTTTTATGAAAACAATCAATAAAATATTCGCAATTTTAATGATACTTGTTAGTACATTGGTAATAATGCCAGTAAATATGAGTTTTGCTAGTGATGCAACAGCAGCAATAGAGGGAGTAAAAAATAAAACAAATGAAACTAGTTCAAACAATTATGAATCATTACAAGGAACAATAGGAAAATTATTAGGATTTTTACAAATAGCATCAGCTTTGGTAGCAGTATTAGTATTAGCATATACAGGATTTAACTATATTGTTGGAACACCAGATGTAAAAGATGAAATGAAGAAAAAAGGCGTACCAATAGTAGTAGGATTTGTATTAGTATTTGGAGCAACATCAATAGCTAAATTCTTAGTAGGTGTGGCAGCTTAAGAGATAAAAAACAATTTCTGGATATTTTTGGCCAGAAATTGTTTTTTTTTGCTTTATATGTTATAATAGAGTAGATAGTGGAAAATACACTTACAAAAAAGGAGTGATAACAATGTTAAATTTTAAGAAAATATCTATATTATTTATTATTAGTTTTATTATATTTAATACATTTAGAGTGAATTTGGTATATGCTGATGTATCATTAAGCAGTGATATAAATGGATTTAACGCTAATATTGACGTAGATACAGTTAATAAAACATCAACTCTGAGAGAGATTGTTGGGAGATTTTTGGGGTTTTTAAGGGTTGTATCAGGTATTTTGTTAGTTGTAATGATTGGAGTTAATGGATATAAATATATAGTTGCCACTCCTGATGTAAAAGCGACGATAAAGAAAGAGGGAATGATGGTAGTTTTAGGATTAATACTGGTATTTGGAGCAGTTTCAATTTCTCAATTTATTATTAGTGGAATGGGAAAATAATTAACATGAAAGGAGTGTTAGTAATTATGAAGAGAACAATGAGAGTTATAATAATTATTATTTTTTTTGTGGTATATTCATTATGTGCAAAACAAAATACTGTAAATGCAGCGCATAAAGAGTCAGAAGATCCACCTGGAACTATCCCAACTGTAAGTGGAACAATAAAAAAAGTAACGCCAATAGATTCATTAGATTATACTGAATTACAAAAAACGGCAGGATATATATTAGGCTTCTTGCAAATAGCATCAGCCTTAACATCAGTGGTAATGATAGCATTCACAGGATTTAAGTTAGTGGTGGAAACTAATCCAACAGTATTGGAAGAAACGAAAAAAACAATGGTTCCAATAGTTTTGGGGATGGTTATGACATTCGGAGCCGTCTCAATTGCCAAATTTATAATAGGAGCAGTAGAATAAAGGTTACAAAAGTATTACAGAAATATTACAATTATATTAAAAATACAATTTATGAGAAAAAAATATCATAAATTGTATTTTTTTTGAATATTTTATGTTATAATAAAAGAGTACAATTAGATTAAAGAGGGGAGTGATAATATGGCTGGAGGTCCATATAATATACCGAGAAATACAAAAGGAGAAGGAAGATTTTTGTCAGTATTTACTCCAAAAGCGCTTATTATAACAGCGGTATTAGGAGGAATGGCGTTTTTTGTGTTTAAATTAATAGGTGACATGATAAAATTTTCGTATATGGGAATAATTGGAGCAGGAATTTTTGGATTTTTAGGATTTGCAATAACATCATTTAAAATTCCAGATTCAAATAATTTTGAGTTAACAAGAAAAGCTGGTGGAGAATACATAGATCAAATTATAATTAGATATATAAGATTTAAGATGAAAAAAAATAAAATATATACATTTTTTACGGAGGAGAAGAAAGATGAGCAATGATAGTTTAGTTCAATTATTAATATTATTAGCAGGAGTAATAGGAATTATTGTTTTTGTATTAATTTTTGTATGGTTTATAATACGTTCGAAAGAAAAAAGAGCAGAAAGGGCAATTCAAGAAGAAGAATATGAAAAAACACATGTAAAAAAATCCCAAGTAATTTACACTCCAGAGTCAATAATTGACTTTATGGATTTTGATAAAATAGAAGATAACATGATAATACAAAAAAAAGGAAAATTCTTAATGATTGTAGAATGTCAAGGAATAAATTATGACTTGATGTCAGAAATGGAAAAGGTTTCTGTAGAACAGGGGTTTATAGCATTTTTGAATACTTTAAGGTATCCAGTTCAACTTTATGTGCAAACAAGGACGATAAACTTGGAAAGAAGTGTTGATGGTTATAAAACTAAACTAAGAGAAATAGAAAGAAGGTTTTATAATATTCAAAGTCAATATGAAAGTTTATTAAAGAGTAATACAGCTACAGATGAACAAATTGATAGAACCAAATATGAACTTGTAAAACAAAAAAACTTAAAAGAATATACTGAAGACATTATAAGAGATATTGAAAGACAAAGCTTAAACAGAAGTATATTAAGTAAAAAATATTATATTGTTATTCCTTGTTATCAATCAGAAATTTCGATTGGAGATTTTGATAAATCAGAAGTAAAAAACATGGCATTTTCAGAATTATATACTAGAGCAAGAGCTGTTATAAATTCTTTATTTGCTTGCCAAGTAACAGGAAAGGTGTTAAACTCTGAGGAGTTAACAGAATTATTATATGTTGCATATAACAGAGATGAATCAGACCTATTCTGGATGGACAAAATCAAACAAGCGGGATTTGAAGAATTATATTCTACAGCACCAGACGTAATAGATAAGAAAATAAAATTACTAGATAAGAAGATTGAAGAAGATTCTGTAGCTTTAGCAAATAAAAAAATTGGTGAAGCAAGACGTGAAAAAGAAATAAGAGCGATAGAGATGGAAAAAAATGAACAGCAACTTGTTAATGAAAAAGCTAAAAGTATAATTAATAGGCATAAAAGATACATCGGAGAAGATGTTGCAAATGATGCGGTAAGTAAGATTGAAGAAGAGGAAAATGGTAAATCAAAAGAGAAGAAGGAGGAAATAGAAAATGGCACTATTCAAGAAAAAGGAAAAAAAGGAAGACCAAGAAGAAAAGCGTGAAGATGAATATAAAGTTTTACATAAAAAAAGTATAAAAGAAATTATTGCACCAGCAGGAATTGATGCTTCTAAGTTGGACCATATGGAAATAGTTTCAAATGTTACAAGATATGCAAGGAGTTTCTTTGTTTCAGGGCTTCCAAGGTCTTGTATATTTCCAGAATTATTTAGAAATTTGTATATGTTTGGAGATATAAATACATCAATATATATTTATCCTGTGTCAGAAGCGAATTCTCAAAATGATTTAAATAAAACAATTGTTGAATTGGAAACAGAAAGATTGATGGCAAGTGATAAAGGAAATATCAACAGAGAAAGTGATGTTTCGCAAAAAAGGTATGAAACAGAAATCTTAAGAGATCAAATAGCTGCTGGATTTAATAAATTATATGAAGCAACAATTGTTGCAACTTTATTTGCATATAGTATGCAAGACTTAGAAAGATTTACAAAATTGCTTTCAAATGAGATGTCAAAATCACTAGTTAGTATAAAAAGTGCTTGGGCTATGCAAGAAGATGCTTTTAAAACATGTTTACCTTTAATGGAAGATACGGTTCAAAAAAAGCAAATTTTTGATAGACCATCAATGGGAACAATATTTCCTTTTTTAACATCAGAAGTTGGACATCCAACAGGTGTTCCTTTAGGAATTAACAAACAGACTGGAGAACCTATTTTGTTTGATAACTTCCACCCATCTTTAACAAATTATAATATGGTTATATTTGCTAAATCTGGTGCTGGTAAATCTGTTACAATGAAAACTTTAATTTCAAGGTCATCAGTTCTTATGGGAATTGAGAGCTTGGCACTAGATGCAGAAGGTGAGTATTATGCTGTTGCCGAGGCTCTTGGAGGAATAAATGTAATTGTTAGTCCTAATTCTTCTACAATTATAAATGTTTTTGATATAGAAGTTGAAAGAGCTAAAGATGCTATTACAGGTAGAGAAAGGGAAATCTTAAATATTGAAAATAAAGTAGAAGATGTTACGCAAGCTTTAATGACAATGGCAAAAGGTAGCACAAAAACGGAACAAGTAAATGAGCTTACAAAACAGATAATTTCTGAATCTGTTGCAGCAGAGTATGCAGCTCTTGGAATAACTTCAGACCCAATGAGCTTATATGAAAATACTAGAGCTGTTGGAAATTTTGGAAGAAAGAAAAAGCTTATGCCAACAATAGGTTCTTGGTACAGAAGATTAGAGCATATGGCACAAGAAAATGAAAACGAAGATTATAGATTCCATTATAGTTACTTATTAAAGGTTATGAAGCAATACATAAGAGAATTTGGTGGACAAATGGCTTATTTTGATGGACAGTCAACATTTGAATTATTAGATGGTTCACCATTTATAAATATAGACATTTCTCAATTGGAGGAAAGATTTGCAAGACCTCTTGCACAACAAATTCTTCTTTCTTGGATATGGGAAAAGTTTGTTAAGAAAAATAGTGAAGATAGAAAAAAAGCAAGACAAAAAAGAGTTATCGTTGATGAGGCGTGGATGTTGCTTCCATTCCCAGAAGCTGTAGATTTCTTAAATAAGATGGCAAGACGTGCAAGAAAAAGAAATGTATCACTTGCAATCATTTCTCAAAGATTCCAAGATTTCTATGAGAAACCAGAAGCACAAGCGGTACTTACATCATCTGATACAAAATTATTCTTGGCACAGGATAAATCAGAGATTGCACTTCTTCAAGAAGTTTTTAAATTGAGTTCTGGAGAGGCATCGTTTTTGGTAACATGTAATAGAGGTGAAGGGCTTTTGAAGGTTGGATCTGAAACAGCAATTCTTCAAATAACACCTACACAAAAAGAATTTAAGTTTGTTGAAACTAACTTGAATAAATTGGCAAAGGAAAGTTAAAAAAGAAAGGAGGGAGAATGTGAATAAATATTATGCCAAAAAATTTAAAATAATTACTATATTAAGTATTATATTTGTGCTTGTTCTCCCTATTTCGAGAAAATATGGATATAAGGCATATGTAGACGAAGAGGGGCCGGCGCTTACTTCATCTGGAACAACGTGGAAAAGCACATGTGAGAGTAGAGAAACATCATTTTCACAGATAAATCCTGATACTGGCACAAATTTTAAAATATCTGATTTTAAGGTAAATGAAGATTATGGTTGGTATGAATGGTTTTACGATAATACAAATTATGTTGTTGTTGGAGCAGCAACTTTAGAGGGACTTGAAGATGTACCAAGTACGGATTATTCTTTTGTTGAAAAAAAGGATAATGTACATTATTTCCATTACGGAACAGCACAAAACGATTGGAAATTTTCTGTATTTGAATTTAAGGTGGATGATGATAAAAATTCAAAGGGTTTTACAGCTATTGTTCTTAATACATATCCTCAAGCATTAGATCCTTCTAATAAAGGATGGAATGGGTATAAACTAGATGGAGAGACGTACAAGGCTAAAAGTAAAAATACTCAATGGATTAAGTTTTATGTATCGGCAGATTATAAAGAAAAATATGAAAAGCTTGAAAATGCAACATTACAAATGACATCTGATGGAGTTTTTTCATCAAGTGCAGGAACTACGAAGTCAGAAAAAAAAAGAAATATGTTTTCTGAATTTTTTACGTCAGTTTTTACAACTGTAGGTGATGCATTTCAAAAATTGCTAAATGGAAATGTTATAAAAGCTAAAATAACTTATACAAGAGCAGATATTCAGGCTAGTAGTAGCCTAAATGGTGAAATACAAGTCGAAGATTCAACTTCTACAAATGATGAAAGCGAAAATACGGCCAAATATAGAACTATAAATACTGTAAATATATCTAAAACCACAGAAAATAGAAAAGGACAGACAGCAACAGCATATACGAAAGAAACAGAAATCCCAGTTATTCCGACTGATTTATATAGTTTTTGTATTGGATATGTGAATTTATTTGATGTAAATTTCTTTAATACTAATACAGAAAACCCAAACGGATTTTGGATGTTTATAAGAAATTTTATTGCGTCAGCAAAAAATGTGATTATATATATAGTTGCGGCTTTAATGATTGTTCTTATAATATGGAGAGCAATATTATATGTTTTAGCAACACTTGGGGATAACCCTGAAAGTGGAAAAGAATCTAAAACAATAATGAATAATATTGTTAAAGCATTACTTATAATTGGAAGTATTTATTTGATAATGATAATAATTACATATTTATATAATGAAATTGTTAAAATTTATTTAAATGGAAATAATTCGATTTATTTAATAAGAGTTAATGTAGATGGAGTATATTCGTTTAATACGAATTACATAGGACTTTTAAAATTCAGATCACTAAGTGCAGATTCTGATGCAGCTTGGGGATATGCATTTTGGTATATGGTATGTTCATTTTTTACATTGCTGGCATACGGGCTAATGTTATTTAGAACGCTTTATATGGCATTTTTAACATTAATTGCTCCAGTCACAGCTTTACATGAAATGAACGGAAATGTTAATGGAAATGATGCAGTTAATATATTAAATTTTAGAAGATTTTTAAGAGTGTATACGGTTTTAACATTTATTCCACTTGCCATAATTTTTATAATGAGAGTGGCTATACGACTTATTTAAAGAAAGGAGACGAGAAATGAAAAAGAAGTTTATTGCAGTTATTTTAATTTTTAGTGTTTTCTTGACTCTTGTTGGTAAGTCATATGGTTTCGTAAGGGACGACTTCGAAGATAGGGACTCTGGTTGGAAAATAAGAATACTAGATAGAACACAAATTAAATGGGGAGAATTAACTGAAAAAAGCGACGAAATGCTAGATAAATTGAAAGAATATTTTCCAAATTTAACAGATAATGTTTTAAGAAATGAAACAGTAATTGAAACTCAAATAAAGATCATGAAATATAATGAAAGCGAATATAGAGTATATATTGGAGATAATCCAACAAATATTACTAAATATAGTAATGGTGTAACAGAAGATATGGATCCAAATGCAACAAGTATATTTGATATATCAGATTTAAAATCTATATTTGGATTAAATGAAAGTGTACAAGAATCAGATTTAACTGATGGTTATACGTGGCGTGTAAATATTATTGCTAAAGTATATAAAGAAGATAATGATGGAAGTGCGGCTGTTAAAATTAAAGCTTTATATGCTGGGAGTGACATAGATAAAGTTTATGATGTGGATATAGATGATACAAGTTGGAAAGAAGACAACATGAATATTATTGAAGGAGGAGTAGAATTACTGGACTTCATAAAAACAGCAAAAAAATGGCTTGGCACGAATCCTTTAGGAGCATTAGCAGCAGCAGTTGCTCATCTTCCAAGAACATTCGGAGATATTTGCCAATATTGGGCAAACATAATACAGACACTTCCAGATGGAAATGCAGGACATTTTAGTGTTACATATAAATATGAAGAGATAACAACAGGTGATGATAAAGAATACAATAAATATACCAATGTTGGAGGAAATAATGATGAAACCTCAACAATAAAGACGATAAATATAAAAAAAGATGAAAATGGAAATGGTATAGACGATTTTAAAAAAGAAACACCAATTCCGTATGTAATTGTTGATTTTTACACAATTGGAACTGGAAACGTAGATTATTTTGACATAAACTTTTTAACAGGAAATAAATCAACAAAATATGGAAAAGACGAAAATGGCAATAAAGTAGAAGTAAAAAGACATAGTTCAAATTCTATATGGATGAGATTTAGAAATATAGTAGCTGCTTTGGTAAAATTAGGAATATATGGTACAGCATCAATATTACTTGTTGGTTTAATCTGGAGTGGAATTAATATTGTAAGACATACTTTTGATAATCCAGAAGCTCAAGCAGATAGTAAAAAAGTAATTGAAAAGCTTGCAAATGCTGTATTTACACTTATTGGATCAATATTAGTTATGGCGGTATGTATTTATGCAAATGAAGGAGTTTTGAAATTTATAGGAGAAAGTGACACATATGAATTGCCAATTAGGGTGAATGTGGAAGATGTATATAGCTTTAGTACAACTCATGCGGGATATGCAAGATATATGTCAACAACTTCGGATCCTGATGAAGCACTTCAAATAATTGGTTCAGCATGTGAGTATATGGTCTTAGCAGCAGCGAACTTTGCAATTGCAATCATAGGAATTATTAGGGTATTATGTGTGTGGGTATTATCTGTAGTAGGACCTATTATGTCTATAAGATATGTTTTTGGAAAGCAAAAACAAATAGATTTGAGAATATGGGCAGCAGCATATGCTTTTGCTGTATTGCTACAGATTCCTATAGCTTTTATAGGGAGTGTGGCTGTAAATATTGCATAAAAAATGTGGAAGGGAGGTAACGCATGAGAAAAAATATTTGCCGAAAGTTTATTACTAGTGTATTAATTTTTATAATAATTGGAAATTTTAGTTTTACTATAATAAAAAGCAATGCGGACAGTACTACTAGTTCATCTAATGATATTGCCGCTGATTCAGATGATTTTATGTCTGATATTAAAAAGGATTTTTTGGGAATGTGCGCTACCTATTTTGCACGTGGAATTTGCAAGTTAATGGATTGTATACAGTGGATTGCAAATTCAATACAATTTGATGAAGCGAATGATGTTTTGTACTCATTTGAAGACTTGCAAAAAGATGAAACAAAAAATAAATATACTAATGTAAGTGAGGGCGAAGAAGGTAAGTCGATAGTGACAAAAAGTATAAGAAATAATGCGAATAATGATGATGAATTAGACTTTGATAAAGATGTAAAGATACCTGTAATGGTGGGAGATTTATATAATATTGCGGTTGATCATATTGATTTTTTCGATTTTAACTATCTTACAGGACAAAATACAAAAAATTCAGATGGAACATTAAGACATAAAAGTAATTCAGCATGGCTAGTTATAAGAAATATTGTAACAACTTTAATACGTATTGTAATATATTTGGCGAGTGCGATATTAATAATTTCATTAATTATATTTGGAATTAGAACAACTAAAGGCTCGATAGATAATCCTAAGAAAAGTGTTGAAAATAAAAAAGCATTAGAAACATTAAGTAAATCACTTATGATGCTTATAGGTTCAATTATAATAATGGCGGTATGCATATTTGCAACTCAGGAACTTTATAAGAACATTGTAAATGAAGGAAGTTATGAGCTTCCAGTAAGAGTAAGGGTACAAGATACATATAGTTTTAGTACAACATATGGAGGTTATTTAAGATATCTTGCTTCAAATAAAGATGTATCTTCTAATTCTGGAAGAACACTTTTATGTGCTTTTATATATTTTTTTATAACGTTACTTAATTTAGCTTTTGTAATACTTATGTTAGCAAGAACTTTTGTGATGTGGGGACTTTCTATTTGGGGACCATTTTTGGCAATACAAAATGTTTTTGGAAGAAATGTCACATCTGGATTTGGAAGATGGGTGAGAAACTATTTTGTGGTAGCATTTTCACAAATGATTTTGATAGTTATTAATGAATTAATTTTGAAAGTAATGTAGAATGAAGGAAGGGAGGTTGTTATTTTGAAATGGAAAATCCATAAAGTTTTTATAATAATATTTGTATGTTTTATTGCAATAATGGGTAATAAAGCTACTCTAGCTGTTAAAAGCACGGGACTAGATGAAAAAATTTGTCATGGTAAAGTTGAAATGTCAAAAGATGCAAGTGAAAATACAAATGAAACGATAGAACCTGAAATTTTAAAAAAGTTACAGGAATGGGGATATACGGGAAATGAAGTTAATAAAGAAATAAAAATAAAGACAACCCTTCATATAAATGGTAAAACAGGAAAAGATTTTAATATTAGAATTGGAAATGATACCAGCGGGATATGGGAAGATACAATAAGTGTATCAGAAAAAGTACTGAAAGAGATATACGGATATCCATCAGATAAAACAGTATCTGATAATGATAGTTGGGAAGCACTTTTAGTTATAGAACTAATTGTTGATAACCCTTATGTAGCAACAAGTTGTTATTGGGAAGCAATGTTACAAGAAGTCTATACTGGGGATGATATTAAAGATGCAGAAGAAAAAGAAATAGATGATGTGAGAGTGGATGTTCCTGATGTCAATAGAGATTATGAAAGCGCTGTTGAAAAAGGAGTTGAAAAAGTGTGGGACGCAACTGTTGGAACGGTAAGTAATGTTGTCGATTTTGCACTTGATGTTAAGGATTTTTTTGTAAGATTAAAAGATAATGCAATGAGAGATTTGGCTGGAACTCTTATATATTATCCATTAGAGCTCATACGATTTATATTTGCTGATATTGAACAAACATTTATTAATCTAATTCAAACATCAACAGATCATTCAATAGATTATGTTTATACATATTCAAAAGATAAATTAATGAATGAAGGAACGGATGGAAAAAGAAATAAATATACACAAGTAACAGATTATTCTAAAGGACAAGGAAAATCTTGGCAAAAGATAGTAGATATAGAAAAAGAAGATGATGACTTAAGATTTGATGAAACTTCTAAAATACCTGTTATGACAGGAGATTGGTATAATGTAGCAGTTGGTCATATTGATATATTTGATGTTAATTTCCTTACAGGTAATAAAGACCATGATGAAGGTTCACTATGGATGATAATAAGAAACTTTGCAGCAGCTTGTATACATGTTACAATTTATCTTGCAAGTGCAATTATATTAATAACATTATTTATTTATGGAATAGAAATTCTTGTAAGAACATTCAAAAGCCCAGATGAGGAAGCAGACTTCAAAAGCAGGTTAAACAGATTTGTAACTTCTGTTGCTACATTGATTGGATGTGTACTAATTATGGCAATATGTATATTTGGAAGTAATGCACTTTTTAATAGCTTTGAAAGTAGAAATACATCAGAGCAACCTATTAGGGTAAACGTAGAAGGTGCTGGATATAGTTTTAGCACTACACCCGCAGGATATGTGGGATATATGGCCAAAAGCAATGATGTAAAAAGATGTGGCGAAAAATTTGCATATACGGCTGTTTATATTGTATTGGTTTGGTGTAATGTTTTTGTAATAATGCTTATGTTCGCAAGAACAGTAATAATGTGGGCTTTAGCAATTGTCGGGCCAATAGTGTCTGTGTTATACATTTTTAACATTCAAACAAATTTTAATTTTAGAACATGGATTAGATATTATGTACTATTATCTTTAGCACAGATTCTAGTATCATTTGTAAATATGTTAGTATTAGAAAATTCTTTTTAAGGGAGGAAAAGATATGAATTTATTATTGCCTATGTTTTTGTATATTGGTGGAATTATAGTAATGACAAAAATTGTAATTCCCCTTATTTCGAATACACTTAAGATATTCGCAAAAACTATAAGTTCTTCATCTACACAATTAATTGGTGAAGGAAGCGAAAAAAAGTCTAGAGTCAAGTTTTTAGACAAAAAACCTGTAACTAATCCTGAGGTTACAAATCAAAATAACACAAATAATAACGTTAACAATAATTACATGCAAGGTGGAGCAAATAGATTGCCTGATATGAGCGGCGTTGGACGTGATATGGCTGGAGGAGCTATGCCACAAGTTGGAGGCGGATTATCCGTAAATGCAATTGTTGGTGTAGCAAATGGCATAGGAGTATCAAATCAAATGGGAAATATATCAAACAATTTAATAGCAGCGCAACAAACAATGGGAGATATTAATCAGACAGGAAATTATATTTCTACTAAAACAAAAAAAGGAAGTAGAGCTATTAGTCAAATGTCTAGTACAATGGTAAATGAATATAAAGGTAGAAGAACAGCCGTTTCTCAAAGTGGAAATTCTACAAATACATTAATGGGAAAGACCTCAATTAACTCAACAGGAGTAAGCACAAACAATATTTATGGTCCAGTAAGTAGGGTACGTTCTGGTAGTGGAGATGTTAGAACTGAAAAAATGAGCATTGAGGGGGCTTCGAAAATTAATTCCTTGAATGCTAAAACATTGTATGCCCCTAAGGTTAAGAGAATGAAGATACAAGAGTTAAATTCTCAGGGAGGCAATTCGGCTCACAAGGGTCTTAATAGTAGACTTAGAGATAGAAGGTATGTAAAAGAACAAATAGGAGAATTAGAAGAAGAATATGGAGTAAGAATACCGAATAGGAAAATTAAAAATCCAAATATTACTGTAAATAATATAATTTTGAAAGATGAAAATGGAAAACTTAAACGCTTTACTTTAAATAAAAATACGAAAAGCTATGAAAAGTTTGTACAAAATGTGGTGAAAGAAGCCGGAATACAAGATGTAGAAAGTAGTGGACAAATACCAACTGTTGAAGTAACACCAAGTAGTCAAACAGAAACAACACCAAATGGTAATACTAATGTACCAGAAGCAAGCACAGATCAAGCTTCTATGGCAAATCAAAGTATCAATTATGCTGCAATGCTTGAAATGATGAATATGATGAGTATGAATCAATCACAACCACAAAGAGTAACGGAAAAAAATGTTTACAATAATAGTGAAGTAAGGCAAATGGCTATAAGAATGATGCCAGAACAGAATGTCGGAACCATAAATAAAGCAACGGATTTAACAAATGAATTAGCTAAAGAGAGAGTAAGAAAAAATTGGATGAGAGCGAATTCTAGCGCAAATAGAAAATTCAATGTTGGTGAAAGAAATAGGAGCGATTTAGATGATATGTTAAAAGATGCAAGTGGAACAGCAAGAATGCATTTTGACAAATTTGTTGAGGAAACATGGGGAGATGAAATTCATAAAGAACCATCAAAAGAAGAAATGAAAGAGATTGAAGCAAAGGCTATAGAAAATGTTAATAGAAGAGAGGGCATACCACTAGAGAAAAAACAAAAAGAATATGATGAACAATATGGTGAAGAAAAAGAAAGATTGCTAAAAGAACGCGAAGGAGAACAAAGAATGTTTTTCGAAGAAAATGCGAAAGCATTAATTTTTCAAGATCCAAAATCGGCTGAAATTATTTTAGGAAAAGAAGCAGCTGAAGAACTAAGAAACAAAATGACTTCGAATGAAAAGACACGAGATACAGAAGCAATAAAAGAACTTGTAAAACAAGAATTTAAGGCTCAACAAGAGTTTTTAAAGAAGCATAAAGAATATGCAGGACGTAGCTATGATGAAATTTATAGAGCAAGAAGACAAGAAATGATGCGAAACGATCTTCAAACAGCAGTTAACCAATTTGATGCACAAGGTCAAGAAAATAATGTTGAAGCAAATAATGTAATGGTTCATCCGAATACACAAATTTATATGACAAACCAGGCACGAAGTGTAACAGCGGAAAACGAAGATGTAGGCTAATAGCATAGGAGGGATATAAATTGAAAATAAAAAAGATAATAAAAATTATAACTGGAATTATGGGATTTATATCCATTCTTATGGTTATTATACAAGGTATATTATTTTTAGATGATGTGGGATTGTTAAATTTAGGTTCGAGCAAAAATCTTTTAAAGTCAGCCACAGGATCAGCAGCAAGTAATAATGAAGACCTTGAAGGTGTTATGGCGGCTACTGATGAGGAGGTTTGGAAAGGCTTAACTGGTGGACTTTTGACACAAAGGCCAGATACTGAACATCCAGCAAATGAGAAAGAAATTAGGGAAAGTGTAGCAAAACAAATTGAACCACTTACAATAACTGTTAACAGAAAAAGGAAGGCAGAAGGAAATTCAGATAATATTGTGGATGAAACCGCACAATTAAAAATTAATGTAAATAAATATTTAAAAGATTATTGGAAAGATTTTTTTGATGAGCTAGAAGATCGTTATTGGCAAGATTGTGAATTATCAATTGAATCGGTTGTGTGCTACAGTTTGAATAGTAGTGAAGATGGAAGTGGAGGATTGAAATCAGCGCATGCATATGGAGCGGCAGTTGATATAAATGCGTCATATAATAAAAAAGTATATACTCAAAAAGAATATGATGCACTTGATACATCTAAGGATCCACTTTTAAAGAATAGAATTATATATTCAGGGTCAAAAATTGTAGAAATAGCACATAAATATTCTTTACTTTGGGGTGGAGAATGGAGCTCAAATAAAAAAAGTACAATGCATTTTAGCTTTATAGGAGACCGGAACTTCAAGAGCTGAAAGAATACAAAAAATGCGGAAATTAAGGATGAAAAGGAGCAAAATTATATGGAAAAGAAAAAATCAGATAAAATAAAAAATTTAATAATAGTATTTGCCTTAATTTTGCTTATAATTGCATTAATAGTTTTCTTTATATTGATTAATAAAAAAAGTCAGGATAAGAATCCAGTTAAAAATGAGGTATCACAAAATGAAACAACGAACAATATAAACAATACAACACAAAATGAAAATAGAAATAATACAACCAACACAGGTACAGTCAGTAATGTAACAAATTCAACCGTAAGTAATTCGACAGATCTAGAAAAAGCTTATGAAGAAATGCAAAAAAGTTTGAAAAAAGTTACAGATATGAAAACATATTTTTTGATGAAGAATTTATTGACTAGATATTATGCATCAAACGATTTTGAAAATCCGATTGATATAATAGGAAAAGAAGCAATAAATGAAATGGGATTAACCAAAGACAATTATAGAAAATACAACGATTTTGATGCACCAATTTTCAGAATTGATGAAATTTATGAGCAAAGATTTGGTAGAGGAGAGTACATGTATGTAGTAAAACATAAATATGGAAAAACAAATCTAGATGCAAAAGACAGCATTATATGGGTAAGAAAGGATAATTATAATAAATTATTTTGTATATACCCATATGAGTATTTAAAGGCTAAGAACTATACGGGATTTAGTGAAAGAAATAAAATTCCAAGGTTTTTTGAGGATTCAATTGAAGAAAATAGTGAAAACACATATGAAGATATTACGACAGTTGATACGGAAACGTGTATGAAAGGATTATTTGAAAGGTATAAATTTGATTTATTAGCAGATGAAATACATTTATATAATACTTTGAACGAAGAATACAGAAATATAAAGTTCCCTAGTATTGCTGATTTGACAAATTATATTAGAAATAATAAAAATAGCTTGTATTTAGATTATCTGACAGGTTATAAGGCGGAACGCCATTCTGGTTATGTTGAATATAGTGCTGTTTGTGGAAGCAAGAGAACCTTTATTTTTAATGTAAATAACATGATGGATTATAATATTTGCTTTGATGAGTATACAATACTTCAAGATAAAGAAGAGTATAATTCATATTTAAGCGAAGGACAAAGTACGGCTTGTTTGAATAGAGTTCTATTAGCTTTAAATGCAAATGATTATGAATTTTTGTATGGAAAATTAAGTACAGTTCAAAGAAATAATACTTATAGAAATATAAATGATTTTAAGAATTTTATAGATAAATGTAAATATGAGGAAAGTATTTTTGAAGTTGATACAGATTATTTAATTGTTGCAGATAATATATACCAGTTTTACATTAAGGTAACAGATGCAAGCAAGAAAGATGGATCATATAAACAATTAACTATAGCTATTACATTAGAGGAGAATTCAGACTTTTCAATGAGCATAGTAAGTGGAAAATATTAAATTTACTAAGAAGGGAGTAGAATATGAACAAAAAGTTAGGAAAAAAATTATTCGGATTAATATGTATATTTATTATTTTAGTTTCTTCTTGGGGAGGTTTTTTAGGACAAGTTGTTGCTTTTAAACAAACTCCGATTTGGAATTCTCAAGGAGCGCAAAGTATGATAACTGTTCCAGAAGCTGGAGATGCTATAAGGATTCCGGAGGAGGTAGATCAATATAAAGCAACATATGAATCTTATCAAGGAAGTTGGAAATTTAATCCAGGATTGGTTAATGCTGAATGGAAAAAGCAAGGCTCTCTTCATGACAATCACTGGGCTTACATAGAAGTAGATGATGAAAAAAGATACATAGTGGCATTAGCACCTGTTTTTGGCTTGCCAGGAGACTATGTTGATATATATTTAACATATAATGGAGAATCAAAGATATATCCTTGTATAATTGGTGATGCAAAAGGTGTATATGCAGATCCTACTTACATATATGATGGAATAGCATATGGACATTTAATAAATGGACAATGCAATATAATAGAGGTGTGTTCAGATCTTTCAAATAATAGTTCTGATTGGGACAAGATATCGCAATTGTTGTCGGGATTAACGGGGGTTACACAAATTGCAAATGGAGGGAGCTGGATTGAAAACCCAGACGGGCCTACTGGATTAGAAGGACCGTATAATTACCTTGATGGTTCGTCTGGAGGTGGATCAGGTGATGAAGATTCTTCAGTTGGTGGAGTTATAGGTTCTTTTTTTAGAAATACATGGGATTCTATAGCTGTAGGTTTTGAAAATTCTGTTAATGAAGAAGATAACGTTACGACTTTATATGATATTAAAAATTTGAATGATAAAGTAAATGAAACAACGAATGTTAATGGAGCTGGAGTAAATGTTAATGCAAGTGAAACCATAGTTGGAGAAGATTTTGCAAATGATGAAATTGAGGCAATGTTTAATGAATTTTTAAAAAATAGAGGAAGAACATATATAATGGACCACAGCAATTTAAATTTAGATAATTGTATGTCTTATTACGATTGCTCATCATGGACAATTCACTGTTTGGCACATTCGGGAGTTGCAAGGCTAGGGGATTCTACAGCTGAGGGACTTTATTTTAACTATTGTACAGGTGTAGCAGTAGAAGATAGACAACCGGGAGACTTAATATTTTTGCAAAAAACATATTCTGGTGCATATGCTGGATATAATAATTCTCGTAAAATTTCACACGTTGGAATTTATTTAGGACAGATGACAGTAAATGGTATCGAAGGGGAATGGATTATAGATACAGGATCACAAGCATCAGGACGGTGTAAAAATCACTCAATATCAAGGTGGATGGTGGAATGGAGAACATTTCTATGCATTCGGTAGAGTAAGAAGATAAGGAGAATTAATGTGAAGAAAACAAAAATAATTGGAATTATAATTTTGTTATTAATAATATGTTTAGTAGGGCTATTGCTGTTCATTGCTGATATAATGTTTTTTAAAAATAATAATACTATATCAAATGATAATGGTAATCTTAGTATGGAAAATTTAGTGAATGAAACAAATAATACAAATTCTAATAATACACAGGCAAATAATAGTAATGAGTTACCTAGTTATAATGATTTGAATTTCTGGGGAACTGATCGGAGAAGGAACACCTGATCCAATGAATAATTATTCTTTTGAAGTAAAAGGAATAACTCAAGAAATATCAAAATATATACAAGATATTGATGAATTTAATAAATCTATAAAACAATATATTGTAGATAATTACTATGTAAATGTTACAAGTGCAGAAGTCCAGAGATATGAGTATCAAGAAAGCACAAGCCGATTAGGTATAATATTTAAACTAGACAACCCTAAAGAAGATAAAATAAGAGTTATAGTAAATCCAAATGGAAAAATAGATATATCAGAATATAAATAAAGGAGGCATATAAATTGAAAAAAATAATAAGTAAATTTTTAACGATATTTGCAATTTTATTTTGCATTGTATGCCTTGTAAATAATAGCAAAGTTTATGCATATACAATAGATGAAGTAAAAAAAATGGTTGATTTTACAGTACTTGACGGAAATCAAGAGCCAGCTTCATATGATGTTAAAATTGATGCACAATCACTTATATCAAATGAAAGATTACCAGCCGGAATAAAAACGACAATTGAAGATGTATTATATAATTCCAAAGGTTTGATGAGTATAGATTTTTTTGGGAATAAAACTAGTTCAGATGAGCAAAAAAGTGAAAAGTATATAAATATTAGAAATGCTGTAAGAAATGTTTATAGAATTTTACTATATGTTGCAGTTGCTGGTATGCTTACAGTATTAATATATATGGCTGTTGTTATTGTTACTTCTGGAATTTCACCGGACTTTGACTTTTTACCATTTTCAAAAGCTATCAAGGGAAAAAAACAGAAAAATATTAAATCTGAAATGAAATCTAAAAAAATTGTTGAACAGTGGATAAGCTCTTTATTTTTTCTATCAATTGCAGTATTTGCTATGAATTTGATTGTTGCATTTTCTAATAACATTACAAATGCAATAGCAAATAAAAAAATGGAAAGTGAAAAAATAACGGTTTATGTAAAAAACTCTAAATTTTTATCAACAGCAAAAATTTTAAATGAGACAGGAGAGAGTGTTTCTGAAACTGAAAAAACAACAGAAGAAAAGAAAGCCGCAAAAGAAAAAATTGTTGAGCAAGCAAAAAAATTAGACAATTTTAATGCTAAAAATAGCGAACAGTGGATAGAAGCGTGTTACGAAAAAGCTTTGGAAAAAGAAATAAAAAAACAAAATTGCGCACATGAAGCTGGAAACACGGCTGATACATTATTTACAACTAAAGATAATCTTGAAGAAGGTGCGGCTGTATTTTCATATGTAACTCCTAATGAAGCTAAAGATAATGCATGCAATCATGATATAGGGCAAGCTGGAATTTATTTAGGAGATAATCAAATTGCAACTTATACTGGAAGAGGAGAAACAGGTGTTGAAATTTTAACTATAGAAGAATGGGAAAAAGATTATGAATTCACATGTTGGGGATGGATAAAAGGAACAGGAGATTTAACTGAAGTAAAAAGCAAATCCACAAATGTTGATACAAATGGAAAAAAATATGTGACAATAAGTTACACTTTTAAAACTAATATTGAAGGATTACTAATGTTTGAATCTCAATTTAAAGTTAATAATGATTTCTTTAAACAGGTATTTTTTACAACAAGTGGATTAGCACTAACAGCATCTAAGGTGTTTCTATATTGTTTGATGGTTACTAGGATGTTAGCTTTAGCGGTTATAAGTGCAATTGTACCTATCATTATAGTTGTTGATTCAGTAGTTAAGATTAATGGAAGTAAAGGATTCTTAAAAAATTGGATAGGATTATATGTATATTTAGTTTTACTTAGACCGGCAATTGCTATAATTTATTATGTTTTAATACAAAGTAATCCATATCTTGTTACAGCGTTTCCGGCATATACATTAATTGTATTAATTGCAATTATAATTGGTATAGTTAGTTCATTGAAAAAACAGTGGAAAGTATTAACAACAAAAAAATCAACAAATTCGGCCAGCAAAAAGGCATAAGTAGGAGAAGAACATTATGTGGAATAGATTTAGATTATGGTTAAGTAGAAATGAAGCAAAAATAATTACTATAGCTTTATGCATAATAGGATTTTTGGTTTTAATAAAGAGTGCAAATAATATAATGAGGGAAAGATTCCTTGAAAATGTATCTAAAGAAAGCGAAAATACAGACTCTATATTTGAAGGTGTAGAATATAGCGAGGAAAATCTAAATGGATTAGATAAATTAAGCGATGAGTATAAAAGTGCAAATACTGTTACTAAAAAAATTATTAGGGCTATTTATAATGCAGGACCGGATGAAGCAGTATCAGCAAGGGAAGATTTTATAAAAATGTGCTCAAAAAAATTTATACAAAACTTGACAAACCCTAGGAGAGAGATAACTACTGACAATATAATGAAATTTGTTTTTAAGGTAAAGGATGAAAGTTTTTATTCTATATCTAATATATATAAGTATGGCGAAAAAGATTGTATTGTAAAGTATATTGTTGATTTGAGATATGATGATAAAAACACTTCTATTATAAATAGTTACTTGGTGATTAATATTGATAAAAATAATAATACTTTTTCTTATGATGGTAATTTTACTAATTTAAGCTATATTTATGGAGAAGAAGCAAGTTTTGAGGCTATTGAGAATAATGGTGTGAATTCTTTGTAGAATTTTGGGGTTGAAGTTATTGGAAAAATATGGTATAATTAATGTATAAAAAAATCATAAGGAGGTACCCAAATGAATAATATGGGTCTGGTAATGTTATTGTATCTTGTTGCAATCTTTGTATTGGCAACTTGCGTAAGCTTCGGTAGATTGACAAAGTGGTTTTTTGCACCACACCATTGCCGGTGGTTACAGAAGTTTTACTGGTTTTGTGTTATAATAGCAGTCATTACGACTATATTCGAACACATATAACAAAAACCTCAACCGTGGGCGGTATTTTCACCCACGGTATATTTTATTTAAAAATTCCTATAAAACTATTAACAATATTAAAAATCAAATCAACAAAAAATTTAAATAAAGAATTATCATTATACAAATCAACAAAATAATTTTTAATAAATGGTATTTGCCATAAAATAAAACCAATAATACTCAAAAAGAAAAAAGCACAAACAAAAGAAAAAGCAATTTTAATTTTCTCTTTAAAAGGCCTTTCATATTTTATTTCATATCCCATACTCTTTAAAGTATTAATATATGCTTGATTATATGCATTATTATAAGCTTCATTGTAAGCATTATTTAATATTTCATTCATAACTTTATTATAATCATTTTGGCATATATTATCATTATTATGTTTTTTAATATTAGGTTTACGAATAACTTTTTTAGGAGTATTATCTGAAGAATTATAACTTGTATGTTGATTGCTATATTTGTTATTTGAATTTGACCTCGCATATTTTGCTTGTTCATCTCTGATTTTTTGCGCTTGAAGTTTTGCATCATAATCTTTCCTTTTAATATTATCAGACAAAATCTCATATGCTTCATTAATTTCTTTAATTTTCTCTTCAGCTTCCTTCTTTTTATTATCAGGTTGTAAATCTGGATGATATTTCTTAACTAAAGTTGTATATGCTTTTTTTATAATTTCTGGAGAAGCTTTTTCAGAAACCTCTAATAGTTCATAATAATTTTTCATCAATATCTCCTTTTATATAAGTTATAAAGGTTTTCTGGTATAAAATTACGAGAAAACCTTTAAATGTTAATTTTTAGAATTTTTTAAATTATCTTTAGCCACAGCCATCATAAGCTTAATCCTATTAGCTTGGTTTGTTTCACTAGCACCTGGGTCATAATCAACAGGAGTAATATTAGCCATTGGATATTTACTTCTTATTGTTTTAATAACACCTTTACCAACCACATGGTTTGGAAGACACGCAAAAGGTTGAACACAAACAATATTTGGGATATCATTTTCGATATATTCTACCATTTCAGCTGTTAAAAACCAACCTTCACCAGTTTGATTTCCAATAGATAAAATATCTTTTACTTTATCTTCTAGATGGTAAATATCGCATGTAGGTAGATAGTTTTTCTTTGATTTTTCAAGTGCGATTTTTGTATCTTTTTCCATAAGATTGATTAATTTTAATGCAATTTTACTTACAGCAGCTGATATTTTATTACTGTTTAGTAATTGATTAAATGTAATCTTATGTGTTGCCATAAATTTTACAAATCCCATAAAGTCTGGTAAAATAACTTCGGCTCCTTCTTTTTCAAGTAAGTCGGCAACATAATTATTACCAAAAGGATGATATTTTATCAAAACCTCTCCAACAATTCCAACTTTAGGTTTTACTTTTGTCATGTCAGTTTCAATTTTTTCGAAATCGTCTACCATATCATATATAGCTTGTTTGAATTCTTGGTTTGTACATTTGGTTACAAGTTTTTTTGATTTTTCCATCCATTTATCAAAGACTTTATCTGTATCACCTTTATTTACTTCATATGCTCTATTTTTATGAAGCATTTTTTGCAATAAATCTCCTAAAAGTACGGCTTTAATCATTTTATCAATCATCTTTGGAGTGAGCTTGAAACCAGGCATTTTTTCCATCCCAACAACATTTAATGATATTACTGGAACTTGTTCAAATCCGGCATCACGTAGGGCTTTACGAATAAAACCTATGTAGTTTGTAGCTCGACAGCCTCCACCTGTTTGTGACATTATAAGAGCGGTTTTATTTATGTCATATTTTCCAGATTCTAATGCTTCTATCATTTGGCCAGTAACAAGGATTGATGGATAACAAGCATCATTGTTTACATATTTTAGACCTGTTTCAACAGTGTGCTGAGTACATTCTCTTAAAAGCACCATATTGTATCCGCAAGAATTTACAGCGGGTTCCAATAACTCAAAATGAATAGGTATCATCATTGGAATTAATATAGTGTAATCTTTTCTCATTTCTTTTGTAAATACTTTTTTATTAATTGCGTAATTTCCTTCTAATTTTTCATTTGCACGTTTGTTCATACTTGCAAG
>CAKPDO010000002.1 GCA_934148985.1 uncultured Clostridia bacterium | reverse complement strand
GAGCCAGAAACATATTATAATAAAATATTTGAATTTTTAGGGAATATTTAAGCAATTTTAATTATATCAGTAATAAGCAAAATAAAAGAAGAATGGAAAAAAATAAAATTAGAAAAATAGTAATTTGTCATGCAAATTAAGAACAAAAAAACATAAATTAAAAATGGTATAATCAAACTATTTCTATTTTTTTTTAGAATTTTGATAAAAAGTATTGACTTAGAGTTAACTCTAAGTGATATGTATATAATATAAAAAATTAAGGGGGTAAAATAATGTATTTAGAAAAAATAAATGAACCCAAAGATATTAATAAATTAAGTAATGATGAGCTAAAGGTTTTAGCATCAGAAATTAGAGATGCTTTAATGAATAGGTTAAGTAAACATGGAGGTCATTTTGGACCAAATTTTGGTATGGTAGAAACTATTATAGCACTCCATTATGTATTTAATTCTCCAGTGGACAAAATTGTATATGATGTATCACATCAAAGTTACCCACACAAAATGCTTACAGGAAGAAAAGATGCCTACCTTTATGAAGAACACTTTGAAGATGTTTCAGGCTATACAAATCCAGAAGAAAGTGAACATGACTTCTTTAATGTCGGACATACATCTACTTCTATCAGTTTAGCTTCAGGATTGGTAAAAGCAAGAGATTTAAAAGGCGATAAAGAAAATATAATAGCTGTTATTGGAGATGGTTCTTTAAGTGGTGGAGAGGCATTAGAAGGATTAGATTTTGCAAGTGAATTACAAAGTAATTTTATCATTATTGTAAATGATAATGATATGTCAATTGCAGAAAATCATGGAGGACTATATAAAAATTTAAAAGAATTAAGAGAAAGTAAAGGAACTTGTGCTTGTAACCTATTTAAAGCTATGAATTTAGACTATATCTATGTTGAAGATGGAAATAATTTAGAAACATTAATTCATACATTTTATGATATAAAAGATATTAATCATCCAATAGTAGTTCATATCAATACCCAAAAAGGAAAAGGTTATAAAATAGCAGAAGAAAATAAAGAAAATTGGCATTGGTGTATGCCCTTTGATATAGAAACAGGAAAACCAAAAGTAACTTTTGAAGGAGAAAATTATGGAGATTTAACGGCAGATTATTTATTATATAAGATGAAAAAAGATTCAAAAGTAGTAGCATTAGTTGCAGGTGTACCAACCAATATTGGATTTACAAAAGATAAGAGAGAACGAGCAGGAAAACAATTTGTAGATGTAGGAATTGCAGAAGAGCATGCAATAGCAATGGCGTCAGGAATTGCAAAAAATGGTGGAAAGCCAGTGTTTGCAACACATTCAAGTTTTATGCAAAGAACTTACGATCAGCTATCACAGGATTTATGTGTCAATAATAATCCAGCGACTATTTTGGTAAATACAGCATCTGTATATGGAATGAATGATGTAACGCATTTAGGTTTATATGATATAGCAATGATGAGTAATATTCCAAATTTAGTATATTTAGCACCAACATCTAAAGAAGAATATTTTGCAATGTTAGATTGGAGTATCGAACAAGATAAATATCCAGTAGCAATTCGTATTCCATGTAATGGAGTTATTTCAGATAATAGAGAAGTACAAAAAGATTATAGTAATTTAAACAAATACAAAATAGAAAGACAAGGAAATAAAGTAGCAGTTATTGCATTAGGAGATTTTTATCAATTAGGGGAACAAATTACAAATAAAATAAAAGAAAAATTAAAGTTTGAACCAACATTAATAAATCCAAGATATATTACAGGCTTAGATAATAAATTATTAGAAGAATTGAAAAAAGAACATGAATTAGTGATTACATTAGAAGATGGTATTTTAGAAGGTGGATTTGGAGAAAAAATTGCAAGTTTCTATGGTACAACAAATATGAAAGTTAAAAACTATGGAATTAGAAAAAGTTTTCCAGATAGATATATTGTAGATGAATTATTAAAAGAAAATGGAATTACAGTAGAACAAATAATAGCTGATATAAAAGAAATAATAGATATAAAATAAAGGAAGTAAAAAATAATGACAATAGCAGAAGTTAGTAAAAAATATGATTTAACAGCAGATACAATAAGATATTATGAAAGAATAGGTTTAATTCCTACAATACCTAGAACGAAAAATGGAATTAGAGATTTTGATGAAGAATCTTGCAGCTGGATAGAATTTATTAAATGTATGAGAAATGCAGGAATGGAAATTGAAATTTTATTAGAATATGTTAATTTATTTAGACAAGGAAAAACTACTGTAAAGGCAAGAAAAAAACTATTAGAGGAGCAAAGAGAGAAACTAAAAGAAAAGCAAGAAAGTATAAATGCAACTATTGAAAGATTAGATTATAAATTAGAGCTATATGATGAAATCATTTTAGGAAAGAGAAAAGACTTTACTGAAACAATATAATAATAAAAAGAATAATCAAAATATAACAACAAATTCTAATAATAACATTTTAGTAACTTATTTTTCAGCAACAGGAACTACCCAAAATATCGCAGAATATATTGCAGAGGAAACAAATGGAAATTTAATTGAAATTGTACCAAAAGAAAAATCTTCTTCATCAACAAAGTCAGAAGTATCTACATGGATACAAGATTTGAATATTAAATAAAGAAGGAGTATGAAAATAATGAGTAAAATTTTAGTAGCTTATAATTGGGTAAGTAAATTAAGTTTGTAAAAGGAGGTATTAGTTATGGTAAAACAAACAGCAGGTAGAGAAAAATTAGGAGAATTAGCTCCAAAATTTGCAGAATTAAATGATGATATATTATTTTGAGAAGTGTGGAGTAGAGAAGATAAATTATCTTTAAGAGATAGAAGTATGATAACAATATCAGCTTTAATGGCACAAGGTTTATTTCCACAATTAAAATCACATTTTGAATTAGGAAAGAAACATGGAGTAACAAAAGAAGAAGCAATAGAGATAGTTACACAAATTGCTTTTTATAGTGGATGGGCGAAAGCATGGAGTGCATTTCCTTTAATTCAAGAAGTTTATGAAAATAGTAAAATAGTTGAAATTCATGGTGGGATATTTGGAATGGGAGAACCTAATGTTAATTTTGCACAATATTTTATTGGAAATTCATACTTAAAACCATTAGCAAAAACAGATAATATATTTATTGCAAATGTTACATTTGAGCCTAAATGTAGAAACAATTGGCATATTCATAAAGCAAGCAAAAATGGAGGACAAATTTTGATATGTGTTGAAGGAGAAGGTTGGTATCAAGAAGAAGAAAAAAAAACTCAAAGCCTAAAAGTAGGAGATGTTGTAACAATTTCTGCAAATGTAAAACATTGGCATGGTGCTAAAAAAGATAAGTGGTTTAGTCATTTAGCGATAGAAGTACCAGGGGAAAATACAACTAATGCAGGATGGCTTGGAAAGACATTTAAAGAAATTAGAACTTTATGTCCAAATTCAGAAATTTGCAAAGGTATGAACATTGTATTTGAAAGTTATAGCGATAAACTTGTTACAAAAGAACAAGATATTGAAAATTGGATTAAAACACTATAATAAAACATTTGAGAGACAAATTACAATTTAAGGAGTTGATAGTATATGGATAAAGAAGTATTGTTATCAAATATAGATAAAGTTCATACTACTGAAATGGGTATTGATAGAATTAAGAAAAATCTTAAAATAGATACAAATGATGTAGTTGAACATTGTAAAAATAAAGTTTTAGACAAGAATTGTAATATCTATAAGCAAGGTAAGAATTGGTATTGTGAAATAGATAATATAAAGATAACTATTAACTCATATAGTTATACGATAATTACAGCACATACTATTCGCTAAATTACAATTTTGTATTTAGATTATAAAGAACAATTTTGATAAAAAATAAAAGAAAAGTAATAGAATTAAATTTTTATTACTTTTCTTTATTTCTTTTTAACCAATTTTGAGCTTCAGCTTCATTAAATCTTTCATCAGCAAAGAATTTTGATAAATTAGTTCCTATAGCCTCGCATATATATAATAAATTTTCAAGTCTAATTGTTTTTGTTTTTCTATTCAGGAATAAAGTAATTGTTGAACTATATACTCCAGTTAGACTATCAAGTCCATAAGTAGAAATATTTTTTCTTGCATTAATTCTTTTATTTTCAAAGCGACAACATCTGAAAATTCCATAGTTTCACGACCTTTCTAAACTAGAATAATTTTACCAAACTTATGTACTAAAACCTCTCAATAAATTGAGAGAATTTAAAAAATAGTTCAATATGGATATATCAAAGATCCAAATGATATATACCATTTAATTATTGATGAAGATGCAGCAAAAGTTGTTAGAATGATATATGAACTTACTTTGAATGGATATGGAAGAACGGCAATATCAAAGAGATTAAATGAATTAGGAATATTAAATCCAACAGGACATAGAGCAATAGACTTAAAAATGAGAATACCATTTAAGAATAATACTGATAAAGTTACATATTCTTGGTGCTCAACAACAATTAGAGATATATTACGAAATCAAATGTATTGTGGAGATTTAGTTCAAAACAAAGGAAAGTTAATAAGTTATAAAATACATAAAAGAGTATTAGTACCACAAGAAGAATGGATTATTGTAAAAGATACCCATGATGCAATTATAGATAGAGATACAATATTTACAACAGAATACTCTATACGTACTGCAATGGAAGCGTTTTATACACTATTAAATGTAGATAGAGGTGTATCAGAAGTATGGGGTAGTGTGTATGATATAAGGGACTTACTAAATGCAACTGTAAAATTAAGAGATGGCAAAAAAGCAACAGATATGGACATGAACTTGCCACAAAGAATGGCAGTAAAAGAGCTTTTGAAAAAAATAGAGGGAACAGATATAGAACTAATATTAAAACAATATGATGTAATATAATATATAAAATTAAGTGCTCAATTAGCAGATTATTTGCTAATTGGGCTGTTTTTTATTAGAAAAATTCTTTTAAAAAACTTTACAAAATAAACTGACAACTATATAATAAAAATGCAATTAAAGATAAAAATTTTCGAAAAGATTTATACTTCACAAAGAAACGAAGATTAGCATAGACAGGAAAGGAACTAGATAAAAAATGAAAATAAAAGAATTAAGACTATTAAACATAACAGTAAAACAAAATGAACAAATATTATACCAGGGAAAGACAGAAGACATTCCAAAAGAAATAAGTGAAATGGAATACAAGAAAATTTACTTTGAGGGAGTAGACGTGATAGTAGAACTATAAAAAGGACCAAAAAGCATGTTCGTGAAAGAACCGGTCCCAAAAGAACAAAGAGGACCAAAAAGAACCGGTCCCAATGGTTCCAGCCAAAAATTTGCGTAAAGGAGAGAGTAAATGAATTGGACAAATGAGCAGGCACAAGCAATTTACAAAAAAGAAAGTAACATTTTAGTTGCGGCAGCAGCAGGAAGTGGAAAAACAGCAGTATTAGTAGAAAGAATAATAAATAAAATTATAAAAGATAAAATTGATATAGATAGGCTTTTAGTTGTAACATTTACAAATGCAGCAGCATCAGAGATGCGAGAAAGAATTTTAAAAGCAATTTATAAAATAATTGATGAAGAAGAAGATAATGATGAAGAAACAATAAAACATTTACAAAGGCAAATAACACTATTAAATAAAGCAAGTATTTGTACAATAGATTCATTTTGCTTAGATGTAATAAAAAACAACTTTTTTGAAATTGCAATATCACCAAATTTTAGGATAGCAGATACAGCTGAAATTGATTTGTTAAAACAAGAAATATTGGAAAAGCTGTTTGAAGAAAAGTATGAAAACCATGACAAAGATTTTGAGAAGCTAATAAAAACTTATACATCATATAGAGATGATACGCCTTTAAAAGATACAGTATTAAAAATTTATACTTATATAGAATCAAATCCATTTCCATTAAAGTGGCTAAATGAGCAAATAGAAAAGTTTAACATAAAAGATATGAAACAAGATTTTTCGTGTACAGAATGGGGAAAAATCTTACTTCAGAATATGAAAGAAGAAATGGAAGATTGCATAAAAAAACTAAGAGCAGAGGAAAAAAGATTATCTGTTGAAAGTGAACTTGTACAATATGAAAAAGTTTTAAATTCTGATATTGCACAATTAGAAATGGTATATGAAAATTTAGAAAATTGGGATAAGGCATATAGTTTAATAAATAAAGTAGACTTTTTAAAATGGCCAGTATCAAAAAAAATAACAAATATTGAAAAAGATAATGCAAAAGCAATAAGAGATAAAGTGATAAAGGTGTTTAAGAAAAAGAAGAGTAAAATTTTTACAGCCAATTCTGAGATGGCAAATGAAGATTTAATGGAAATGTATGAAATTTTAGCAAAACTTGAAAAATTAATAATAGATTTTGATATGGAATTTTCAAAAAGTAAAAAAGACAGAAATATTGTAGATTTTAGTGATGTTGAGCATTTAGCACTTAAAATTTTAGTCAAAGATGAAGACGGAAAAGTTGCACCATCTGAAATTGCAAAGAAATATCAAGAAAAATTTATAGAAATTGCAATAGACGAATATCAAGATAGTAACCTAGTACAAGAATATATTTTAACATCAATATCAAATGGAAAAAATATTTTTATGGTTGGAGATGTTAAACAAAGTATTTATAAATTTAGACAAGCAATGCCTGATTTATTTTTAAGTAAATATGGAGGATATAGTGAAAATGAAGCAAATGAAAAAGGTTTAAAAATAAAGCTTTTTAAGAACTTTAGAAGTAGAAAAAATGTGCTTGATTTTACAAATTTGATATTTCAAAATATCATGGGAGAGAAGCTAGGTGAAATTGATTATACAGAAGAAGAATATTTAAATCTGGGAGCAAGTTATGCTGAAAGTAAAGAAGAGTTGATTTCTGAAATAGATATTTTAGATGTAACAGAAGAAGAAAATTCTAACAAAATTGAAGAAGAAACTGAAGAAAATTTAGCTGATGAAGAAGTAGAAGAAACTGAAAAAATTGAAGATATAGAATTAGAAGCTAAATTTGTTGCGCAAAAAATAAAAAATTTAATAGATAGTAAATTCCAAGTATATGATAACAAAAAAGGAATATTTAGAGATATTTCTTTTAGAGATATTGTGATACTTTTACGTTCAACAAAAAATAAAGCAAATATATTTGAAAAGGAATTAACGAATTTAAACATAAATGTATATTCAGATACTTCACAAGAATATCTAGGGTCATATGAAATACAGGTAATTATGGATTTATTAAAAATTATAGATAATCCATATCAGGATATTTCACTTGTACATGTAATGTTATCAAGCTTGGGAATGTTTACAGAAGATGAATTACTAGAAATTAGATTGTGTGACCAAAATGATGATTTTTATACTACATTATTAAAATCAAGGCTTTCTGTGGGTGAAGAACTTAAAACAAAAATAGATTCATTTTTAAATATGATAGAAGATTTTAGAGAAAAAAATGGATATATGGAACTAGATGAGCTTATTTGGACAATTTATGAGGAAACTGGATTTTTGAATTATGTAGCATTAATGCCAAATGGTGCTTTGAGAATAGCAAATTTAAAAATGCTTTTTGAAAGAGCAAAGCAATATGAAAGTGCGTCATTTAAAGGTTTATTTAATTTTATAAATTTTATAGAAAGAATAAAACTAGGAAGCGGAGATTTAGGAGCAGCTAAACTCATTGGTGAAAATGAAGATGTAGTTAGAATAATGAGTATTCACAAAAGTAAAGGACTAGAATTTCCTGTAGTATTTTTATCATCAGCAGGTTCTGGATTTAATATGATGGACTTGAATAATGATATTTTATTACATCAAAAAATAGGAATAGGCGTAAAATATATTGATTACGATAGACAAATAAAATATGATACGATTTCAAAATTGGCTTTAAGAGAAAAACTTTTAGAGGAAAATTTATCAGAAGAGATGCGTATATTGTATGTTGCTTTAACAAGAGCAAAAGAAAAAATTTATGTAACAGCGATAAAAAAAGATTTTAATAAAGATAAAGAGAAAATGCAAGAATTAGTCGATATTTACAAAAAGGAAAATGGAAAAATAAATTCTATTTTGGTAAAGAAATACAAAAAATATATTGATTGGATTTTACTTGTTTATATGTATAATTTTGAAAGTTCAAAAGATATTTTTAAGCTAAATATTTTAAATAGAAAAGATGTATTAAAAAAAGAAAAAACTGAAGAATTAAGTAATATCAATATTTTTGAAGTTTTAGAAGAATGTTCAAAAGATGTAAAACATGAAGATATTTTAAAACTAAAAAAACAACTTGAGTTTGAATATAAATATAGGAAACTTAGAGATATTCCTACAAAAGAGTCTGTTACAAACATTGTTCATAAAAATATAACTGTAGATTCTTTTGAAAAAAGTGAGGAAAATCAAGAAGCAAATGAGAATTTAGAAATTACTTTTCCTAAACCTAAATTTTTAGTGGGAACTGAAGAAGAAAAAATCACACCAGCTAGAAAAGGAACTTTGGTACATTTATGCATGAAAAATTTGGACTTTCATAGAGCTTATAGTTTAGATGATGTAAAGAATTTGATTGATGATTTAGTAAAAAGGCAAATAATAACTTTGGTGGAAAGGGATGCTATAAATCCTTGGGATATATTTAATTTTACAAGGTCTGATATTTGGGAAGAACTTGAAAGTGCAAAAGAATACCACAAAGAAGAGGCTTTTTATATTAATGTTCCAGCTAAAGATATAATTCAAACAGATTTGGAGGAAAATATTTTAACTCAGGGTATCATTGATTTGTATTATATTACTAAAGATGATAAATTGGTTCTTTTGGATTATAAAACTGATTTCTTTGATGTTAAAAAAATCAGTCCAGATGAGGCGGAAAGTACGCTTATAAATAGACATAGGCCACAGTTGATGCTTTATAAAGATGCTTTGGAAAATGGATTGAATAGAAAAGTGGATATGGTTTGGATTTATTCTACGAGCCTTTCAAGAAAAATTTTGGTTGAATAGAGAGAAGCCTTGGGCGAAAAGACGCCCAAGGCTTCTAGCGGTATGAAGGTATCATGAGTCGACACAGTTAAAATCAAGCAACTCAAATACTCTCTTTGCTGCTGCAGCGGTATAAACGACTTCAGCATCGTTCTTTTCTTCGCCGCATGCATTAATCTTAAAGTGACGTACAAAATCTCCCGGGTACTTAAAGGAGAGACTGATAAATTGTGCATCGTCTTCTATAGTTTTTACTGAAGAAGCAGTGGTGGTGGTTACGAAAGTACCACCTATAAAATCAACCATAATTTTCATAATGATTCTCCCTTTGTTGAATTCTTGGCTGTGACTTCTGATTTTGCCTGATAATATGGTAACATTCTTTTGTTATGTTTTATAATGTCACCAATTATCTCAGTTGCTTGGGCTGAAAAAACAGTCTCAATGTTAGAACCAGATCTTTTGAGTTTCTTAAAATACTCAAGAAAACTCTCGAATTTTGAGAAACCAGGGTCCAAAGCGAGTGAGAAATACGGGACAGCAGATGTCACATTTGTTTTTATATTGGTAACTAAGAACGCTTGATCTTTGTTATCAAAATCCACTTGTATTCCCCGAGTCCAGCCTTTGTTAACGGCTACTTTTTTTTGAGTTTTTTCCTCCATTTTTTACCTCTCTTTCATGCTATCATACAACGAGTAACATAATGACTATACCATAAAATACGACAAAAGTCAACCACCAAACAAACATTTATGACATATTCTGAATTTTTCATGATTTAGTCTTGGCTATTTCGACAAAATTATTGAAGAAAACATATAAATATGTTATAAATATATTAGAGAATAGAGAAAAAAGTAAAAAATAGGAGTTTATTATGAGTACAAAAGAATTAGTTAAAAGCGAAGTAGAAGATTATGCAAAATTTGATATTATAAGATATGCGCAAGTATGGGAAGACGCAGAAATTCTAATAGAAGCATTAGAAATTAATGAAAGTGACAATATATTATCAATAGCATCAGCAGGAGAAAACGCGATTAGCATGTTAATAAAAAATCCAAATAAGGTTTATGCAATAGACCTAAATGCAAATCAAATTGCCTGCTCTGAGTTTAAAATTGTTTGTTATAAATATTTAGAGTATCAAGAATGCATGGAATTGATAGGAGTATTTGATTCAAAAAACAGATTAGAAATTTATAAAAAAATAGAAAGAGATTTATCTGACAAAACAAGAAAATACTTAAATGAAAACTTAGAAATAGTAGAAAAAGGCATAATAAATGCAGGTAAATTCGAAAATTATTTTAATATCTTTGGGCAAAAAGTATTGCCACTAATACATAATAAGAAAATAAGGCGAGAATTATTAGCTAAAAAGACGAAAGAAGAAAGATATGAATTTTATGACAAAAAATGGAATAATTTAAGATGGAAAATGTTATTTAGAATATTTTTCTCAAGAATAGTTATGGGCAAATTAGGGAGAGACAAAGCTTTTTTTAGATATGTTAATGTAAATGTTGCAGAGCATATTTTAGAAAGAACAAAATATGCAATAACAGAATTAGATACGTCAAAAAATTCGTATTTACATTACATAATTAATGGAAAATATGATGAAGTATTACCTGTTGCATATAGAAAAGAGAACTTTCAAAAGATAAAACAAAATATAGATAAAATAGTTCTATTATCAGAAACGGTAGAAACTTTTATAGAAAGAGATGATGTAGATTACATAAGCAAATATAATTTAAGTGATATTTTCGAATATATGAGTGATGAGCAAATGTGCGGAATATTTGAAAAAATATTTACAAAATCAATACCTGGTTCAAGGGTAGCATATTGGAATATGTTAGCAGACAAAAGGGCCTCAAAATATTTTGAAAATTTAGAATATAAAGAAAGGGAATCACAACAATTATTAAATAAAGACAAAGCATTTTTTTATAGTAATTTTATAATAGAGGAGATTAAATAAATGGTAATAGAATGGACAAGTATTTTATTTGTGGTTTCACTACTTTTGTTGTCATTAGTAATAATAAAAATAGTAGAAGGTAAAACAAATATAAATGGAGAAATAAAAAGAAAATTATTCCATATGTCAATGGGACTAGTAATGTTAACATTTCCTTATATATTTCATTCGGTTATATCAGTGGGAGTGCTAGGTGTATTAGCTTTAATTATATTATTTGCATTGAAACATACCAAATTAAAAAATAGTTTGGGAACAGTTTTATATGGTATAGATAGAGAATCATCAGGAGAAATATTTTTTGTAATATCAGTATTTTCAATATTTTACCTGTCAAAAGGAAATAAAGTATTATATAGTGTTCCAATTTTGATATTAACATTTGCAGATAGTATAGCGGCACTAGTTGGGAAAAATTATGGAAAAAAGAATATAGCAGAATTAAATGAAGATGCCAAAAGTATAGAAGGAAGCTTTATGTTCTTTATGGTTGCATTTATGGCAACTTTGGTTCCTTTGCTATTATTTACAACAGTTGGAAGAGAAGAAACATTAATAATATCAATAATAATAGGATTTAATGTTGCATTAATAGAAATGATTTCACATACGGGAAATGATAATTTGTTAATACCATTAACTACATATGCTTTTTTAACTACACATATTGATATGTCAGTAGAAATTTTAAGAGAAAACTTAATAATATTAGGAATAATATTTATACTTGTAACAATTGCTAATAGGATTAAATCATGGAGTAAATTAGCACTTGTAGAAATTATGGTAGTAGGATATTTGACGATAACATTGTATGGTATTTATGCTGTGTTACCACCATTAATGTTATTATTCACTTGTATGACTTTTCCAACACTTAGAGAAAACGAAAAAAACAATATATATGATGCAAGAATAATTGAAACAAATGTTGTCATAGGAATGGGTATTTGTGGGCTTGTAGCAATAACAGGATTGAAGAGTGAATTTTTTATGGTTTATGCACTTGCTTATAGTATGCATCTAACAATAAATACATTTGTAAGATTTAAATATTTTTTAAAATTATCAGAAAAAACTAGTGTGATATTAGGATTTTTAAAGGGATGGATTTTTATATTTTTGCCTAGTTTATTAGTTCAAAAAAGTGTTTTTGGAACATTACATAGTCCACAAATGATAGCTGTAATGACAGTAACATTATTTATAAGTGGATTGATGATAAAAACAGCAAAGAAAAATGTAAAAAAAGAAGAGATTTCGATAAAAAATGGGTATACGCATACACAAATAGTAATTATATTGACAATCTTAGTATATGCATTACAATATTTTAAAGTAGTATAGGAGCAAATATGGATTTTAAAATAATAAATAATGATAATATTCAAGTTATTTTACTTGAAGGAGATAAAGAAATTGCGAAAGCAACTTGCTATTGGAAAAATACACCAGAGGTAAATGGCAGAAACATAGGAACAATAGGGGAATTTGAAACAAATAACGAAGAAAGTGGTATAAAAGTATTACAAAAATGTGAAGAAATTTTAAAAGAAAAAGGAGTAAGTTTAATTGTTGCTCCAATGAATAGAAATACATGGAAAAAATATAGGATTCTAAAGTATTCTAATGGAGAACCAGCTTTTTTATTAGAGAATGTAAATCCAATTGAATATAATGAAATATTGTTAAAAGCGGGATTTAAAGAATTACATACATATACATCAACAAAAGGTTTTATAAAAGATGCATACGAATCAGAAACTTTAGATATAATTGAAAAAAATTTAGAATATGAAAAAATAGTGATTAGAAAATTTGATAAAGCAAATTACATGCAAGATTTAAGGAAAATATATAATGTTTCTGTAAAAAGTTTTAACAGAAATCCGTTTTATACTCCAATTTCAAAGGAAGACTTTGTAAAACAATATGAACCATATATAAATATGATAGATGAAGAATTTGTATTAATTGCTGAAAAAGAAGGAAATGAAGTAGGGTTTGTATTTTGTATACCAGATTTTAATGAATTTAAAAGAGAAGGAAAGCTAAGCACATTAATATTAAAAACAATTGCTGTTTTACCTGAATATGAGAATTTGGCAATAGGTAATATAATGTTGAGACATATTGCAAAATCTGCACAAAATAAGAATTTCGAAAAATGGATTTTTGCATTTATGTATAGTAATAATACTTCTCAAAAAATGGCCAAAAGAAATAAAACGGAAGTGATTAGAGAGTATGCATTATATGGAAAGGAATTGTTTGGAAGATAATTGCCATTAGAAGGAGAATTAAAGATATGAATAATTTAGTAGGTAAGTTGATTCAAAATTGTGAAAAAATGCCTGACAAAATTTGCTTAATTCAAAAATGGAGAAAAGTAACATACAAAGACTTGTACAAAATGGTTTCAAATTTTAAGGAGGATTTAGAAAAAAAAGGAATTAGAAGAGGACAAAAAGTTCTTGTATTAGTTCCAATGTCAATTGAGTTATATGTTACTTTGCTTTCCATTTGGGCGATTGGGGCGGTGCCTTGTTTTATGGATGCCGGTTTTATAAGAAACGGAATGTACAAAAATGATTTTGATAATATAGATGCAGTTATAGGATTTACAAAATATATTATATATTCTAATATAAATAAAAATTTAAGAAATTTAAAAATCAAAGTAAATACAAATAAAATAGGAACAATAATAAGTAAAAAATTAAAAATTGCAGAAGTTGAAAATGGATTTTCTGCAATTCTAACATATACAAGTGGAACAACAGGAAAACCTAAAATTGCAGCAAGAACACATGAGTTTTTAGGATATCAAGGTGAGATTTTAGAGCAAACAATAAATTATGAAGATACAGATATTGAAATTTCGAGTGTACCTATATTTACATTATCAAATATAAATGTAGGAATAACAACTGTAATAACTGATGGTAATTTTTCGAATTTAGGTAAGTCAAATCCACAAAAAATAGTAAGTCAGATAATAAACGAAAAAGTAAATAGGGTGATGGCTGCTCCAGGATTACTTAATGTAATTACAGATTATTGCATAAAAAATAATATAGAGTTAAAACAAGTTAAAAAGATTTTTTCAGGAGGGGGAGCTATATTTATAGATTTTATAAATAAACTAAAAATAGTTTTTCCAAATGCTCAAATAGTAACTTTATATGGTTCAACTGAAGCTGAACCAATTGCAGAATTAAATGTAAATGAAATGACAGAAAGAGATTTAGAAAAAATAAAAAATGGCTATGGAATTTTAGCAGGCAATATTGTTGGAGTAGAAGATTGCAAAATAATAAAAACAGGAATAAATGAAATAGGTGAATTAACCAGAGAGCAATTTATAGGATTACAACGAGAGGTAGGAGAAATTGTTGTAGCGGGAAAAAATGTTCTAAAAGGATATGTAAATGGCATTGGGGATAAAGAAAACAAATTTAGTGTGGATGGAGAAAAATATCACAGAACAGGTGATTTAGGGATATTTGATGAACAAGGAAGATTATGGCTAAGAGGAAGAATAAAAGAACCGTATTTTAATATAGAAGCAGCTTTACATGCCAGATTTAATATAGGAAAAACGGCAGTTTTTAAACATAATGGAAAAATTATATTGGTATTAGAAAATAAGGATGTTAGAGAAGCAGACATAAAGAATACCATAACTTTTGAAACGATTGATGAAATAAAATATGTAGATGAGATTCCGGTAGACAAGAGACATAGTACAAAAGTTGATTATAAAGAGTTAAAGAAGATATTAAATATGGAATAGAAATGGAGTTAAGTATGAATTTTTTAAAAAAGTGGTATACATATCAAAAAGAAAGATTTCCAGTAGTAACGTTTGGATTATATATTTTTTGCATAGTATTTGCGGTGTTTTGCTTTAGTAATGCAAGTAAAGAAATTTTAATTAATAATTACAAAATGTTCCTTGAGACTATAAATACTCCCAAAATAGAATGCATAAAAATTATTCCAATGTTTATAGTTGCTTTTTTACAATTTTTGATGGTACGAATAATAGATGAATTCAAAGATTACGAAGAAGATTGTAAATACAGACCATATAGACCAGTGCCACGAGGTCTAGTAACATTAAAAGAATTAAAAATATTATTTATTATTTGCGCAATATTACAAGTAGCAATTACATTTTTGTTTAACGAAGAAGGATTAATTTTATTAGCATTGGTTTGGGCTTTTTCAGGACTCTTAAGTAAAAATTTTTTTATGAAAAAATTTATAGATAAACATATGTTATTTGGAGTGTTTTTAGATGAATTGTTAATGCCTGTATTAGTAATGTATTTATCAAGCTATATAATAACTCCTAACATGTGTATGGAAGCCCTATTTTTTTCAAATTTAGGAGAAATACTATTAATTTCATACTTAGTATCTTGGACAGTAGAAATTGCAAGAAAATTAAGATGCAAAGAAGACGAAGAAGAAGGTGTGAAAACATATACAGCAGTATTTGGAATAGGAAAAGCAACCTTAATATTAGTAGTATTAGAAACATTATTAATGTTAACACAGATAAAAGCATTAGGAATAGCACATTTACCATGGATAATAGGAGTGTATGTTTTAACAAATATAACTAATTTATTATTTGCTAAAAATAAAACTAAAAAATTGGCTAAAATTACAGAACTATCAGCAAATATATATATAATTATTATATATATAAGTATGGGACTATTAATTATATAAAAAGGAGAATTCAAAAGATGGAATATGTATTAGAAAACACAAGTAAAAATTACGAACTAATGGGAGGAAAAGCTACAGCTTTAGCAAAAGTTGGAATGATTGTAGATAATATTCCTAACTGGTTTGTAGTATCATATAAAGGATTTGACTTAGAAAATAAAATTATAATAAATGAAGTTAAAAATGAGATACAAGAAAAATTAAAACAGTATTCAGAAGATACATATTTTGCAGTAAGATCATCAGCAGTAAATGAAGATTCTAAAGAAAAATCATTTGCAGGACAATTTGACACATTTTTGTACATAAATAAAAATGATGTTATTAAAAAAATAAAAGAAGTTTATATGTCAGCATTTTCGAAAAGAATAGAAACATACAGAAAAGAGAACAATATTCAAGAAATATCAATACCATCAGTTATAGTTCAAAAAATGGTGAATTCAGAAAAAGCTGGAGTAGCATTTGGTGCAAATCCTGTAAATTCAAATGTAAAAGAAGTTGTTGTTACAGCAGTATATGGATTAGGAAGTGGCTTGGTTGATGGAGTTGCAACATCAGATACATATACAATTTCAAATAATGAGGTTAAAAAAGAGATTGCAGAAAAAGATTTTTGCCATAGACTTGAAAATGATGTGGTTATACAAAAACAAGTTGATGAAGAATTAAAACAAAAACAAGTTTTAACAGATGAGCAAATATTGGAGGTAAAAGAATTAGTACAAAAAGCAAGTGATTTTTTTGGAAGATATCAAGATATTGAATGGGCATATGAAGGTGAACAATTATATTTGTTGCAATCAAGACCAATAACAACATTAGGAAACAGAAAAAATGAAAATGGAAAAATAAATGTTTTTGATAATAGTAATATTGTTGAAAGTTATGGAGGAATAACAACTCCATTAACATTTTCATTCATAAGAACAGTGTATGAAAATGTTTACATAGAGCTTTGTAAAATATTTAATGTGAAACAAGAAAAAATAGAGATGAATTCGCAAATGTTTAAAAATATGTTAGCATTAATAGATGGACGAGTTTATTATAATTTATATGGATGGTATGGCTTATTATCAATGTTCCCAGGATTAGGAAAAAATAAAAAATTTATGGAACAAATGATGGGAGTAAAAGAATCTTTACCAGATGACTTATTTCCAGTACCACAAGCAACATTTAAGGATAAATTAGGATTAATAAGTACAGGATATGGACTAGTAAAAGGATTTTTCAAGATAAAAAAAATGACAGAGAAGTTCTATGATAGACTAAATGATGCTCTAGAAGAAAAAGACATAGAAAACATGGATTTATATGAATTACATGACTATTATTACGAATTAGAAAGTAGATTATTACATAAATGGGATGCACCTTTGGTAAATGATTTCCTTGCAATGATTTTTTATGGACAATTAAAACAAAAATGTATAGAAATCTTTAAAGAAGATGGAATTTTAGTTCATAATGACTTGTTGTGTAGTGAAGGTGGAATTATAAGTGCAGAACCAGCCAAAAGAATAAAGGAACTAGCGAGTATAGCAAAGGATAATGATGAATTAATAAGTTTGTTAGAAAATGATAATATACTATTTGTAAAAAAAGAATTGCCTAAATATCCAAAATTCAACAAGAAGTTGAACGAATATTTAGACAAATTTTCAAATAGATGTTTACAAGAATTAAAATTGGAAACTGAGACTTTAAAGGATAATCCAAGAAGCTTGTATCATTCAATATCAACATTTGCAAATAGAATGAAAGAAGCGAAAATAGAATCAGTAGATTCAGAACAAGCAAGAATAAATGCAGAAAAGAAAGTAAAACAAATACTAAAATTAAGACCAGTTGAAAAAGCAAAATTTAATTTTACACTAAAATATGCTAGATTTACTGTAAAAAACAGAGAAAATCTTAGATTTGAAAGAACGAGATTATTTGGAAGAGTAAGAGAAATTTTCTTAAGAATAGGTTACATATTAACCTCTATGAATGTAATAGATGAAAAAAGAGATATATTTTTTTTAGAAGTAAATGAAATTTTATATTATATTGATGGAAAATCAACTACAAATAATTTACGAGAATTAATAGAAATAAGAAAAAGACAATATATAAAATATAAAGAAACGGTGCCAGATGAAAGATTTTACTCATATGGAGCAGTAAATATAGGAAATGATTTCAAAAGAAAAAATGAAAAACAAGAAAAAAGTAAAGAAGCATCATTAGAATTGAAAGGAATTGGAGCATCTCCTGGAAAAGTAACAGGAAAAGTAAGAATAATAAGAAATCCAGCAAATGCTAAGTTAGAACAAGGAGAAATATTAGTGGCAGAATACACAGATCCAGGTTGGATAATGCTATTCCCAGCAGCAAGTGGTATCTTAGTAGAAAGGGGAAGTTTATTATCACATTCTGCAATTGTATCTAGGGAATTGGGAATACCAGCAGTAGTTGGAATAACAGGACTATTAAACAATCTTAATGACGGAGATGAAGTAGAATTTGATGGTACAACAGGAAAAGTAAAGAAATTATAATTAAAGGAATGTACGAATTATGAAAAATGAAAAAATTACAGATTTGAAAGAGATGTTATCAAAATCTGTTGAAAAATATGCAAATAGAACATTATACAAATTAGGTAATAAAGAAATAACTTATAGAGAAATGCAAGAGAAAGTTAATTGTTTAGGAACTTCATTAATCCAAAAGGGATTAAAAAATAAGAGGATTGCAATAATTTCAGAAAATAGATATGAATGGGAAATTGCATATTTTGCAATAACAAATGGTACAGGAATTGCTGTGCCACTTGATAAATCTTTAGTCCCAAAAGAAATAACAACTATTTTAAAAAGAGCAAAAGTAGAGGCTATCTTCTGCTCCGAAAAATATGAAAATATTTTAATGAATATTCAACAAGAAATAGAGGGATTAAAATATATTATCTGTTTTGAAGAAAAAAAGACAATGTCATTTAATAGATTAATAGAAGAAGGAAGAAAATTAATCGAAGCAGGAAATAAAGAGTTTATAGATGCAAAAATAGACAATGAATCAATTGGATTTATAATGTTTACGTCAGGAACTACTGAAAAGTCTAAAGCTGTAATGCTATCACATAAAAATGTTTGTGTAAGTTTAGTAAATGTAGCGCAAGTATTTCCTATAAGCTGTAATGACATTGCACTATCTGTTTTGCCATTAAATCATGTGCTTGAAGGTTTATTTTGTTTATTGCTTACTATTTACAGAGGTGCAACAAGAATATATTGCCATGATTTAAAAGATATAGTAGAAGATATAAACAAATATAATGTATCTTTTATGGGAGCGGTTCCAGCAGTATATGAATATATGCTAAAAAGAATTGATGAAATCAATAAAAAAAATATCAATATATTTATGAGCGGTGGTGCAAGTCTTGAAGAAGAGATCGAACAATCATTTAAAGAAAAAGGAATAAATTTAGTGCAAGGATATGGAATAACAGAAACAGCTCCAGTTGTATGTATGAGTAATATAGAATTACATAAAATGGATTCAGTTGGGAAAGTGGTACCTAATATTGAATTAAAACTTGCAAATAAAGATGAAAATGGAATTGGAGAGATTTTAGTTAAAGGTGAAAATGTATTTTTAGGATATTATCAAGATGAAGAAGCGACAAAACAAGTTTTAAAAGATGGATGGTTTTATACAGGAGATTTGGGGCGAATAGATGAAGATGGATATTTATTTCTTCATGGTAGGATAAAAAACATGATAGTATTGCCAAATGGGAAAAAAGTATTTCCCGAAGAAGTAGAGACCATAATAAACAAGATAGATGGAGTAAAAGAGTCTTTAGTTTTTGATAAAAAAATAGGAGAAAATAAAGTTTGTATTTGTGCTGAAATTGTATGTGAAAACTTAGAACAAAAACAAGAAATATTGGAACAAATAAGAAAAATAAATGAAGATTTTTCATCATATAAAAAGATAAATATTATTTATGCAACAAATGAAGAACTTTTAAAAACACCTACTGGAAAAATAAAAAGAAAAGAAGAAATAGAAAAAATAAGATTACATAGCTATAAACAAACTTCAAGTTTAAAAGATGTAATAGATAATGATATTACAAAAAGCGTGAAAGAAATATTAAGCAAACAGCTTGGAATAGATGCACAGCAGATAAGTGAAGAAACAAGTATTTATGATTTAGGTGCAGATTCATTAGATAAAGTTGAAATTATTCTTGCGATTGAGAAGGAGTTTAATATTAAAGTTCCAAAAGAAATATCGGTTAATCTAAACAAAGTAAAGGATATATGTTTATATCTCATTCCAAAATATAACAAAAACCAACACCGAACAAACATTTGACGAAAATAAAAATATATGTTATATTAAAAAAGCAAAAGAGGTGAAAAGAATGCCCAAAATATATACATCAATAGACTTAAAAAGTTTCTATGCATCAGTAGAATGTAGAGAAAGAAAATTAGACCCCAACACCACAAACCTAGTAGTAGCAGATGAAACGAGAACATCAAAAACAATATGTTTAGCAGTAAGCCCATCATTAAAAGCATATAAAATACCAGGAAGAGTGCGATTATATGAAGTAATACAAAAAGTAAATCAAATAAATTTTGAAAGAAGAAGAAAAATTCAGGGAAAAGAATTTGAAGGAAAATCAACAGATGCTATAGAATTAAGAAAAAATGCAAAGCTTGAATTAGATTATATAATAGCACCACCAAGAATGTCTCTGTATATGAAATATAGCACACAAATATATAATATATATTTAAAATATTTTTCTGAAGAAGACATATATGTTTATTCAATAGACGAAATATTTTGTGACTTAACACCATATTTAAAAATATATAAAATGAGAGCAAAAGAACTAGTAACAAAGGTAATACAAGATGTATATAAAACTACAGGAATAACAGCAACAGCTGGAATTGGAACGAATTTATATCTATGTAAAGTAGCAATGGATATAGTTGCAAAACATGTAAAGCCAGACCAAAATGGAGTAAGAATAGCATGCCTTGATGAAATGATGTATAGAAAATTACTATGGTCACATTTACCAATAACAGACTTCTGGAGAGTTGGAAAAGGATATAGCAAAAAATTAGAAAAAAATGGAATTTTTACTATGGGAGATGTTGCAAGAACATCTTTAGGAAATGAAGAACTACTATATAAATTATTTGGAATAAATGCTGAATTATTAATAGACCATGCTTGGGGATATGAACCATGCACAATAAAAGATATAAAAACATATAAACCAGAGTCAAATAGTATAAGTTCTGGGCAAGTTTTACATTGTCCATATGATTATGAAAAAACAAAATTAATAGTTAAAGAAATGACAGAATTACTTGCTTTAGAACTAGTAGAAAAAAAGTTAGTAACAGACCAAATTGTACTAACAATAGGGTATGATGTTCAGAATTTAACAGATAGTGAAATAAGAAAAAAATATAATGGAGAGATAACAGAAGATAGATATGGGAGAAAAGTCCCAAAACATGCACATGGAACAGTTAATTTAGATTACAAAACATCATCTACTAAAATGATAATGAAAGCAACTATGGAATTATATGATAATATAATAAATGATAAACTTTTAACAAGAAGAATAAATATAACAGCAAATAAAGTTGCAAGAGAATCAGAAATAAATGAAATTGATGATTTTGAGCAGATAGATTTGTTTACCAATTATGAGGAAATAGAAAAAAAGAAACAGAAAGAAGAAAAGGAAAAAAATCTTCAACATACAATGATTGATATAAAAAAGAAATATGGTAAAAATGCCATATTAAAGGGAATGAATTTAGTCGAAGGTGGAACTACAATTGAAAGAAATGGACAAGTGGGAGGTCATAAAGAATGAAAAATGGTTTTGAAGAATATAAGGATATTATAAATTTACCACATCATGTATCAAAAGTTCATCCTCAAATGAAAATAGAAGCAAGAGCAGCACAATTTGGAGCTTTTGCGGCTCTTAATGGATATGAAGAGGAAATTGAAGAAATGGCTAAAATTAGTATTGAGAAAAGAGAGCTGGGAGATGGAATTGAGTATGGAGAAAAAGGTGATGAGTGAGGTTTAAAGCAGCAAAAGATAGAGAATTAAGTAATAATAAAATTTGTGATAAAGGATATAATTAGTTAAGAAATATAAAACATAAAAAAGACATTTTACTATAAACATGGTGTACAAAAATATAGAAATATACAAAAAAGTTTAGCACACAAAACAAAATTGACAAAAATATTACGGTATGGTAAAATGGAACCAGAAAGTGAGTGATTTTATATGATTAAACGTGAAAAATATTTATCAAAAATAAGACCATTTTATGACCAAGATTTAATAAAAGTTATTATAGGAATTAGAAGATGCGGAAAATCGGTAATATTATTACAAATAATCGAAGAACTTAAAGAAAGAAGTATACCTGAATCTCAAATAATATATATAAATTTCGAGGATGAAGATTACTCTTATTTAGAAAGTGACAAAGAATTAAATGAGCATATAAAAGAAAAAATAGTAAATAAGGAGAAATATTATCTATTTTTTGACGAAATACAAAATGTTAAAAATTGGGAAAAGGCAATAAATTCATTTAAAGCTACAAAAAATGTTTCTATATTTATAACTGGTTCAAATAGTGATTTGTTGTCTGGAGAATTAGCAACACATATTGCGGGGAGATATGTAAGTTTCAAAATTTTTCCATTTACATTTAAAGAAGTTTGCGAAATGAAGAATGTAACTGAAAAAAAAGAGGTTGAAGATTTGTTTAATGATTATATAAATTGGGGAGGAATGCCACAGAGATTTGTTTTCACAGATGAATTTCAAACCAAAACATACTTATCAGATTTGTATGATTCCATAGTTGTAAAAGATATAATAGCGAGGTTTAACATTAAAGACATAGATTTGCTAAATAGGATTACAGAATATATAGTTACAACACCATCACAAAATTTTTCGGCAGAAAACTTGTCAAATTATTTTTTAGGGCAAAAAGAAAGAGAGGTTTCTAAGGCCACACTATATAATTACCTTGAATATATGAATAGAGCTTTTTTGATAAATAAGGTGGATAGGTATGACGTAAGAGGTAAACGAATTTTAAATGGAAAGTATAAATATTATTTAACTGATTTAGGTTTAGGGCAAATAAAAAGTGCAGGAAAAAGACCTCAACTAGGAGCATATTTAGAAAATATAGTTTACAATGAATTGATATCTAGGGGATATGAAGTAAAAATTGGTAATTTAGAAAATGCAGAAATTGATTTTATTGCTACAAGATTTAAAGAAAAGATATATATACAAGTAGCATATATTTTAGCAGACGAAAGAACTGAAAAAAGAGAGTTTGGAGCATTTAAGAACATTCAAGATAATTATCCTAAATATGTATTAACAATGGATAAATATGATTTTTCACAAGATGGAATAATTCATAAAAATGTAATAGATTGGTTATTACAATAGAATATGAAAAGTATAAGGAGTAACAATGCAAGAAAAAGTTAGATGTAAATGGTGTAATTTAAAAAATCCGCTCTATATAAAATATCATGATGAAGAATGGTGCAAACCAAATTTTAATGAAAAAAATTTATATGAAATGCTCTTGCTAGAATCCTTCCAGGCAGGTCTTTCCTGGGAATGTGTGCTAAATAAAAGAGAAGAATTTAGAAAAGCATATGACAATTTTGATATAGATAAAATATGTAAGTATGATACCCAAAAAATAGAGCAATTACTATCAAATGAAAAAATAATAAGAAACAGATTAAAAATAAAGGCAAGTATAGAGAACTCAAAAATATTTAAAGAAATACAAGAAGAATATGGGACTTTTTATAATTATTTAAAAAATTTCACAAAAGAAAAGACTTTTTACGAAATAGACAAAACAACATCTACATTATCTGATTTACTTTCAAAAGACTTGCAAAAAAGGGGGATGAAATTTGTTGGAAGCACAATAATTTATTCATATTTACAAGCAATTGGAATTATTTATTCACATGATAAACAATGTTATTTGTACAAAAATAGAATATAGACAGATAATAATTTTTATGATATAAAATAGTTACAAAAGTTTAGAAAGAGAGAAAAAATGAAGTATAAGAAAAATGAAATTAAAGTAAAATCCAAAAAAATAATTAACAGTTTTAAATATGCAATCCAAGGAATTTTAACATCATTTAAGACAGAAAGAAATATGAAAATACATACTTGTATAATGATTTTAGTTATTATAGTGGGAATTTTATTCAAAATAAATAAATATGAGTGGATTATTTGTGTAATATGTTTTGCAATTGTAATTGGTGGAGAGCTTTTTAATACAGCAATTGAAACTGTTGTGGATATGGTAATGCCATATAAAAATGAAAAAGCAAAACTTGCAAAAGACGTTTCAGCTGGAGCAGTATTGGTTTTAGCAATGGGAGCAGCTATAGTTGGATTTATAATTTTTATGCCAAAAATATTTTTGAAATAAAAGCAAAATAAGGTTGAAGAATATTATTTGTAAATTTATAAGTTTATTCATTCTAATTTAGGTCTTTAACGAAAGGAACGAGAGTGAAAAATGATAAAAAAATTAAGTAAAAGAATATTTTGGCTTATTACAATATCATCAAGCATAATAATTATTGGAATAATCACATTATTTGCAATATTAAATTATAGAAATACAATAAACACAGCTACGACAATGATGGACAGGTTTTCAAATAGGGACAATAAAGGAAAAATAGAGGATACACCAAATGAAATAATAAAGCCTAATATAGATGGAGTATATAAGGTATTAATAGAAAATGAAAATGAAGAAGCAATTTCACATTTAAGAAAAATAAATGAAAGATGTTGGATTATCAGAAGAACATGCTAAAAGAAAGATTTTAAAATTGTCAGGAGGAGAACAGCAGAGAATAGCAATTGCAAGGAGTTTATCATACAATCCAAAATAATTATAGCAGATGAACCAACTGGAAATTTAGATAAAGACACAGAAAATGATATCTTAAATATTTTTGAACATTTGGCCCAAAGTGAAAATAAGTGTATTATTATTGTTACACATTCACAAAACGTTTGCGATAGAGCAGATATTGTATATGAATTGAAAAAGTAAAAATAAACGATTAACTACCACATCTTTCATTATACAATAATAAATCACCTAATTGTGTGAATTTTGAGGTTAAACTCAGTTTACGAAACTTATATGTTCGAACCGTAGAAAAAAAGAACCCCTTTCAAAAGAAAGGGGAAAAGAAAATATTTTGCTTTTGATAATGGCTTAGTAAGTGATTTTTTCAATATCAGAAAAATCAATTTCCACTGCAGGAAAATACTCAGGCAAGATGTGCACTGAAGTTTCAGAAATATATCCAATTTCTCCAGCTAAGTGACTACCATTTTTGGTTATTATCGTCACATTTTCAAATAACCAAAATCGTTTGCCATCATACTCCACTGTGTGGAATTGCTCAACTTCCCCAAAAGTAAACTTGTCTAAATGTTTTTTTCCAGATACTACCATAAACGTTACCTCCTTAAATTTTCTTGGAGGCTTTGAAACCTCCAAGTGTTGGACTTATTGGTTTCAAAAACAATCTAACAATACGAGTATACTATACTTTACATAAAAATGCAATTGCTTTATCCGAAAAGATTGAAAATTGAGCCAAATTATACCAAGCTAAAAATGTTGTAATTTTATTCTGACAAAAACAGATAATTAGTTGATAATTATCTGTTTTTGTGATATAAAAAAATAGAAAAGGGGGAGAATAAACATGAAAAAATTAACAATATGTATTTTAATATTAATAATGATTTTGGCTATTGTAAAAATTGCACAAATTAGAGGATTTGACATGGACACTTTAAAAAATATAACAATTGGAAGCGACAAAGAAAGTGGAAAGAAACTAGCAAAAACAGATGGGTTAGTAACGGTGCCATCATTAGAAGACGAGATTGAAACAGATACAATATGGTGTGGAACGTTTCAGCTTATATGGAATGATTTGAAAAATGATTTAGCAAAACAAGATGTAGTTTTTAATCCACAATCAAAAATAGCAGAAAACCTAAATAAGGAAACATTTACTACAAAGGATATATCTGATAAATATTATTATAAAAAAATTGGAGTGCCAACTATTGAATTAAAGCAAGAAATTGAAAAAGCAATAAAGGAAAAATTTGATGAAAAAAGTAATATATTAGATGATTTTAATTGGGATGGAAAAACTAAAGAAGATTATTTCTTGTATGCAATGTTAAAAAAAGAATTTCAATTTAAAACAGTTTTTGATGAATTTGAAAATGGAAAATTTAAAGAATACGAAAATATAAAATACTTTGGAGTAAGAAAAAATAGTGATTACGAAAAAAGAAATCAAATCACAGTTTTATACTATGATTCCCCAAAAAATTTTGCAATAAAATTGAAAACTAAACAAGAAGATGAAGTTATTTTGTGCAAAAATCCAGATGGAAAAACATTTAATGAAATTTATAAAAATATAGGGGAAAAAGAACAAAATTTTAAAGGGAACAGAAATATTGAAGAAAATGAAATCGTAAAAATCCCTAACATTAATTTAAACGAAAAAGCAGAATTTAACGAAATAGAAAATAAGCCATTTTATTTTTCGAATGGAAACACATATTTTATTGAAAAAGCAATTCAAACCATACAATTTGAATTGGATAAGACTGGCGGAAAAATAAAAAGTGAAGCTGGAATGATGACTAATAAAGCATCAATTGCAATGCCAGAAAAAGCAAGAGAGTTTATTGTAGATGATACTTTTGCAATCTTTTTAAAAGAAGTAGAAAAAGATACACCTTATTTTGCTGGAAAAATAAATGATATAACTAAATTTCAATAATTGTGTTCTTTTGGGACCGGTTCTTTTTCGTACAAGGAAAAATATGAAAAAATACTTGACAAATTCGATACCTAGATATACAATGTAAAAGTACCTAGGATACCAATGTATAAAAAGGAGGATTTGTGAATGAAAGTAAGTAAAGAGTTACTAAAGGGAAGCACTGATTTGCTGGTTTTAACATTAATTGGGGAAGAGCCAATGTATGGGTATAAAATAATAAAAGAACTCAGCCAAAAATCGGAAAATGTATTTAATCTTCAAGAGGGAACATTATACCCAATATTACATTTACTTGAAGAAAAAAATTTTATTTCATCATATTGGGATGAAACTGGGAGCAAAAAAAGAAAATATTACACAATAACTAAAGATGGAAAAAAATACCTAAAAGACAAAAAGGAAGAGTGGAAGATTTATAGTGATGGCGTGAACAATGTATTAGGAGGTGTTTTATTTGGATATTAAAAATTTTTTAGAAATTGTTAAAGAGCAAATAAAATATGAACCTGTAAAAAATAATATTGGAGAGGAATTGAAAAGCCACATAGAAGACGCAAAAGAAGAATTTATAAATAAAGGAATGGAAAAACATGAAGCAGAGAAAAAAGCAGTTAAAGCAATGGGAAATCCAGAAGAAATTGGAAAAAAATTAAATAAAGTACATAGGCAAAAACTAGATTGGAAATTATTGATTTTAATATTTATTTTAATAGGATTTGGAATAATAAATTCGGTTTTGAAAAATGACAGTGTATCAAGTGATATTTTAGTTAAAACATTTACATACATAGCTGTTGGGGCTATATTGTGTATAGGAATGTATTTTGTGGATTATAGAAAAATAAAAAAATATTCTATCAAAATTTATATTGTATCAACTATAATTATGATTTTACCATATATAGGAATGAGTAAAATGATAAATGGAGTAGCATATTTATCAATATTTAATGTAACAGTTTCTCAAGCTATTATTTGTGTACCACTATATTTGATTGCATTTATAGGAATGATAACAAATTATGATGTTAATAAAAATATTGAAATAAAATTTAATAATAAAGAATTCAAAATAAATACAGATAGTATAAAAATCGCAGCTTTAAGTGTATTTTCAATAATATTAATGTTAATGATACCATCTATGGCAAATGGTGCTATATTATGTTTTGCATATTTAGTTAGTGCTATATTTAAAATAGCTAAATATAGTAAAGAAAAGATAAAGAAAATAGTAAAAATTTTGGCTCCTTTTTGTATGTTGGTTTTAATTTTAATAGGATTTTTGGCGAATAGTCCATATAGACTATACAGAATAAAATATTCTTTTCATCCTGAAGAGGCCCCAAATGGATATGGATATGTAGGAACAATTCAAAATAAAGTTTTAAAAAATGCTAAATGGTTTGGAGAAGTAGATAGTGAGGATATTAATTTAGAGGATTTGATAATATCAAAAGAAAGCCAATATACATTTATATATTTTGTCGGAAAAATGGGAATTGCAGTATCATCAATATTAGTTTTTATAATTTTGTTAATTTCGGCTAAATTGATTTTAGATGCAAAAAATATAAAAGACCAATATGGAAAGTTGCTTGTAATTGGTATGGGAACATTGTATATTGTTCAATCTATTGCAAGTGTATTGATAAATGTTAATTGTATGCTTCAAGTAAGTGTTAATTTACCTTTTGTTAGCTATGGCGGAACATATTTTATTATTAATGCAATTGAAATTGGTCTAGTTCTTTCTGTTTATAAAAGGAAAGATGTAATTGAGTATGAGGAAGTAATTGAATAGTATTTAATATTATAAGAGTACAACAAATAAAAATAATCAAAAAAAGACTGGAAAATGTATCAAAATCCAGTCTTTTTTGCAAATTTTTTCTAAAAAAGGGAGTTACTGACTACATAGAAAAAAATTTGACAAATTTATTAGTTATGATAAAATAAAGTTGGAAAAACAAAAAAGGGGAAATATAATGAGTAGAAAATTGTTTTGTGAATATGGGCCAATATGTTATAAAATATCTTTATTTAAAGAAGCAAAAAAGAAAGACTTTAGAGATTTTAAGGCCGGAAAAAAATTCGCAAAGAAAATAGAAAAAGAAAATTTAGAATATATATGGAAAGGTGATACAAAAGTATTGCTTCGTAATTTGCATGGAGTAGATATGGAGTTACAAAAAAATAAAGTAACAAATTTGCTTCTTGCAAGTAAAAAAATAGATGGAATAATTATAAAACCAGGAGAAGAATTTTCTTTTTGGAATTTAGTTGGAAATGCGACAAAAAGAAAAGGTTATAAAGAAGGTTTGGTAATTAGTAATAGCAAAATGAAAACTGGAGTAGGTGGTGGACTTTGCCAAATGGCTAATATGATACACTGGCTTGTTCTACATACCCCGCTTGAAGTTACAGAATTACATCATCATTCAGATGCGCTGTTTCCTGATGTAAAAAGGAGAGTACCTTTTGGGACTGGAACATCAATTAGTTATAAAGCTCTAGATTACAGGTTCAAAAATGTGACAGAAAATCCTGTACAAATACGTGTATGGCTAGACGATACTATGTTATATGGAGAGATAAGAAGTACAGTTACATTGGATAAAAAGTACAAAATTGTTGAAGAAGATAATCATTATGCAAAAGATGAAAATGGAATTTTTTATAGAAATAGTAAGGTTTATAGAATAATAACAGATAAAGAAACAAAACAGGAAATAAAAAAAGAATTAATATTAAATAATCATTCAAAAGTAATGTATGATTATGATTTAATTCCAGTAGAAGAAATTAGAGGAAATGAAGATGTTAAATAAAATACTACAAAATCTTAAAAATTATCCAGATGATGAATGCTACCAAATAAGGAAAAATATTTACAAAAATAAAGATTTGTATAAATATGTATGTAATATTTATGATTATGTATTAAAAAATAATAAAAACAAAAAGCCTATTGTAGTAAAAGGGCATAAACAAATTTATATGGTGGCGAGTTTCTTAGCATGTTCCATGGCGGGTTTTACATATGTTCCTATAGATGAATATATTCCAAGTGAAAGAGAAGAAAAGATACTTAGGCAGGTAAATCCAGATTTAATAATAGATGAAAAAATAGAAAATATTATGAAAAAAGAACATCCAAAAGCTATTGAAAAAATATATTTAAAAGATGAAGATATATATTATATAATATTTACATCAGGAACAACAGGAGAACCTAAAGGAGTTCAAATTACATACCGAAATTTAAAAAGCTGTATGGTATGGCTTGAAAAAATATGTGATGTAAAGCAGAAAACGATACTAAATCAAGCCAATTTCTCGTTTGACTTATCTGTTGCTGATTTATATTTACCATTGCTTACTAGAGGAAAACATTATATTTTAGAAAAAGATACTTTAAAAAAATATATAGAATTATTTAAAGAATTAAAAGAAAGTAATGCTGAATTAATGGTAGTTACGCCATCTTTTATTGATTTATTATTGATAGATAAATCTTTTAATAAAAATTTAATGCCTAATCTAAAAGAAATATTGTTCTGTGGTGAAAGACTTAGTGAAAATACTGTAACAAGACTTTGGAATAGATTTGAAAATTTGAAAATAATAAATTGCTATGGTCCAACAGAATGTACATTTGCTGTGACATCAAATGTAGTAAAAACGAATGAGAAAATATCAATTGGCATTCCGAAGGAAGATGTTAAATTATATATTGTAGATAATGCATTACATGAGCTTAAGGAAAATGAAATTGGAGAAATTTTAATTTCTGGTGAAAGTGTAGGAAACGGTTATTTAAACGAAGAGTTGAATAAAGACGTTTTTATAAATTTTAATGGCGAAAAAGCGTATTTGACAGGTGATTTAGGATATAAAAGTAAAGAAAAATTTTTTTGCATTGGAAGAAAAGACAGGCAGGTTAAATATAAAGGCTATAGAATTGAATTGTCTGAAATTGAAACAGCAATAAATAAACTAGAATTTGTTGAAAAAGCTGTTGTAGTAGCTGACCTCGGAGAGGATAAGAAAGTAAATAAAATTTTTGCTTTTATTAAGCAATTTGAAGGTAATAAAAAAGATGTAAAGGAAATTAGAGAGATTATTAAAAATTGTTTGCCTGATTATATGATACCTGTGATTAGGATTGTTGAGAATTTTCCATTAAATGTTAATGGAAAAATTGATGAGAAGAAGCTTTTGGAGAGAAATGAGTGAATAATATCCTAAAATTGCAGTGTTATTCGTTCTAATTTGTGCCTTTAGCGAAAGGAAAGATAGTAAAAATGAGAGAAGAAATATTGGAACTAATTGTAAGGCTTACAGGAAATGTAGAATTAAGAGAAAATGATAATTTTGATTTAATAGAGGATGATATATTGGATTCACTAGCTTTTATTCAGTTAATTTCTGAGTTAGAGGATAAATTTGATATTGAAATTCAACCAACACAAATTGATGTGGATACTTGGAGAAGTGTTGATGGAATTGTGAGGATGGTGAAGGGATTAAGGGGAAACAATGGATAAAAAAATTATTTATGAAAAAGAAAAAAGCATACTAGATAGGATTACAGAAATATATATTTGTGTAATAATTATGTTATTTCCACTAAGTATAGATTCTATGGGATTTTTTAAAATACTTGAATGCAAATATAGAGTATTTTTAGGAATGTCTGTAAGCTATATAGCGATAAATCTTATAATTTTGATATATTATTATATATTTCATAAAATAAGATATTTGAAAGATGTTAAACTAAAAAAATATCAAATTGCAGGAATTGTGTTTTGGATAGTAAATATAGTTTCATGTTTTTTGTCACCATATTTTGAAGACTATAATCTTTTTGTTGGAGTTGGTAGAGCGGAAGGACTAATAACAATATCATTATATTGTGTGACTTTTCTTATGATAACAATATTTGGAAAGTTTAGAAAACGTTATATTACATATTTTTCTATATCATCAATTTGCATAAGTTTTATTGCAATTCTTCAGTATATTGGATTTAATCCATTTAATATGTACCAAGATGGAATTGGAACACATAATGTAAGTTTTATGGCAACAATAGGAAATATAGATTTTATATCTGCTATTTATTGTATATATTTAACAATATCGACAGTTTCATTTATATTTTTAGATGAAGATAAAAAATATAAATTACTTCATTTAGCATCAATATCAATGGGATTTTTTATATTTATTATAATAAATGTAATGAGTGGCAGGGTGGCATTTTTAGCAGTATTAGTTATAATAAGTCCGTTCATATTAAGTAATAGCAAAAGGTTAGCAAGAACTGTAATTGCATTTTCTATGATTATATTAGGTCTTGGAATTAATATTATAATAAATCCAAGATATCACTATGATATAGGAATGTTGACTTTAGATTTTCAGATAAATACAATTGCAATAATATTTATTATAATTACGTTTGTATTTTGGATATTAGCATATATGCTTTATAAAAATGAATATAACATAGAAAATAGGACTAAAGTTGCTAAATTTATATATGGTGGAATAGCTATACTCGCTATAGTATCTATTTTGAGTTTGTATTTTATAAATTTTGAAAGTGGAATTTTATATGAAATACATGAATTATTGCATGGAAATTTTGATGACGATTTTGGAACATATAGGGTATTTTTGTGGAAAAGAGCGTTTAAATTAGTAAAAGAATATCCTTTAATAGGAAGTGGTCCAGATACATTTGCCGTAAGATTTATGGATAAATATACAAATGATGTGAAATTATTAGGAGAACTTACAATAAATGATACAGCAGCTAATGTTTATATAACTATGCTTATAAATATTGGGATTGTAGGGTTCACAAGTTATATTGTTTTTTTGATTTTGCAATTTATAAATGGGATAAAAAACAGAAATAAATATTCAACTGTATTATTAATTGGAATACTATGTTATGCTATACAAGATTTTTTTAATTTATGGGTAGTAATTGTAACACCTATTTATTGGACACTTATGGCAATACATGGATTAGCAACAAGTGAAGAAACAAATTTAGAAAATGGAGGAAAAAGAAATGAAAGAAAATAAGAATAAAGTTTTATATAATGTAAAGTTAATAGTTTTTTTGATTATAATATTGGCTATAGCTCGTATAGCAATGATTATATGTGGAAATGGTAAAATAAATAAATTGGAGGGATATCTATATAGCTTAGCAGCAAGCGCAACTTGTTCAGATGCTACAAGCACAGATGCAACAAGCGCTGATGCTACAAGTAGTAACGCCACGAGCTCAAATGCAAATCATGATGCCACAAGCTCGAATGCAACAAGTGCAGATGCGAATAAACAGGATGCGACAAGTGCTGATGCGACAAGTTCAAATGCTACAGGTTCTAAAGTTGATAATCAAAAATCTACAAGTACAGAAGCAAACAAAGAAGATAGCATAACAAAGAAAAATAATACATCAGTAAAAAATGAAATTAATGAAAATAATAAAATTGAAGAAGCTAATGAAAGCACTGCAAGTAATACATTACAAGAAAATAACAACGTAGAGCAAGAAAATGTTCAAAAAGAAGAAGAAACAACAGTAATAGACAATAAACAAATAAGTGCAACAGATAAAACATCTAAAGAAAACAAAAAAGTTGTAAGTTTTCTAGAGTCACATAAAACTTACATTATAATTATTGGAATGTGTGTGTTAGCAATTGTTATTGTTTCTGTTATTATTGCAATTGATAAAAAGGGAATACAAAAAAGAAAAATGATGAAAGAAAATCAAGAAGAAAGCATGCCAAAGGCATTGAGAAAAGATGATGAAGATAAAAATTAATGGAAATGTATTAAAAATAATTGCTATTATAGCAATGTTAATAGACCATGTTGCATGCTATTTTGTGAGCAAAATCAAGCCAGACAACTATTATGTGATGAGGAGCATAGGTCGTCTGGCTATGCCTATATTTTTGTATTTGATTGTACAAGGCTTTTTTTATACTAAAGATATAAAAAAATATATATTTAGAATATTTTGCCTAGCTACTGTAACACAAGTTATTTTACTTGTATTAGGAATTATAAATGAGATTTATTTTAAAAATTATCATACTAGGGAAAATGAATATTTTGGTGTTCTATTTTCTTATACATTGTCACTGATGCTTATTTCTATGATTGAATATAAAAAAATAATACCTAAATTAAGTAAAAAAATTAATGTAATGCTTAGGTTAATGATTATCGCGATAATTATATGTGTATATAATTTAGTTGATATTGAGTTTGATATGAGAATACCATTTATGTGTACTGAGTTATATATTATAGAAAAAATTTTGATGGATAAAGACAAGAAAGTATTGTTTTCAAAAAGACATTTCGAAAGTAAGTTTAAGTATTATTTGATGAGGATAGTATACGTATTATTGATAGAAATATCTTTTGTGAGTTCATTAGATTTTTCTTCATATCATCCAGGCTTTAAATATGCTTTAGTTTATACAGCTATTCCGTTTTTCTTTTATAATGGAGAAAGAGGAAGGAAAAATAAAGTAATTCAAGTATTGTTTTACGCAGTTTTTCCAGTACAGCATTTCTTATTTTATTTGATTGCTATGATGGTATGTAAATGAAGTGAATAATAAATAAAAAAATTTGTTGATTTTTATACTATATTGTAGTACAATTGATTCAGTCAAGAAGGGTGAAAAATTAATAAACAAATTGGAAAAGTTTCAGAGGGCGGAACAGGCAGCCGCCACCCTTGTTAGGAGATGTAGGAAGGTCACCCTACTTAAACTTTTCCTGACTAGAAAAGTGGCAGGTAGAAATACCTGCTTTTATTAATTTTGAGGTAATTAATAAATCTATTAACGAAAATAGAAAGGAACTCAAATGATAGCAGAAATAATAATAGATAGCAAAGCAAAAAGTCTAAACAGAAAATTTGACTACGAAATTCCAAAAGAGCTAGAAGACATAATTGATGTAGGAAGTAGAGTCCTAGTACCATTTGGAAATTTCAAAGGATTAGAACAAGGATATATTATAAAAATAAAACCAAGCACAGAATTCAAAGTAAAAGAAATAGCAGGACTAGAAGAAAATTTGCCACCAGAAAAAATAGAACTTGCAAGATGGATGGCAAGAAAATATTTTTGTAATGTATCAGAATGTATAAAATTAATGTTAACACCAGGAACGAGAGCGAAGAACAAGGATGAAAGAATACAGGACAAAAACATAAATTTTGTATACTTAAATGTTGCATATGAAAAAATTAATTTAAATGAGTTAAAAGGCGAAAAGCAAAGAAAATTAATAGAATTTGTAAAAAATAATGAGGGATTAACAATACCAGAAATAGAAAGCTTCGCTGAAATTTCAAGAAGTACGGTCAATTCTCTAGTAAAAAAAGAAATTTTAAAAATAGTAAACAAAAAGATTGATAGAAATCCTTTAATAAATAAAGAAGTAGAGAATAACAAAAAATTAGAACTTACAGGAGAACAAGAAAACGCATATTTAAAAGTTGCACAATCAATGGATGAAGAAAGATTTGAAAAATTTTTGCTATATGGAATAACTGGTTCAGGAAAGACGGAAGTATATTTGCAACTTATAGAAAAGGCGTTAAATCAAAATAAATCTTCAATATGTCTAGTACCAGAAATATCGTTAACACCACAAATGTTAAATAGATTTATAGGCAGATTTGGAAAAGAAAAAATTGCTGTTTTACATAGTAAATTATCAATTGGAGAAAGACATGATGAATGGGAAAGAATAAAAAAAGGAGAAGCTAAAATTGTAATAGGTGCAAGGTCAGCCATATTTGCACCATGTTCTAATTTAGGAATAATAATTATTGATGAAGAACATGACAATTCATATAAATCTGAATCAAATCCTAGGTATTCGGCAAAGGAGGTAGCAGTTCAAATTGCAAAAAAACAAAATATTCCTTTGATACTTGGAAGTGCAACTCCAGATATAAGAACATTTTATGATGCACAAAATAAAGAAATCACAACTTTAAAATTAACAAAAAGAGCCAATAATTCTAACTTACCAGAAGTACAAATTGTTGATTTAAAAATGGAACTTGCAACTGGAAATAGGTCTATGATAAGCAATTTATTATATTCAGAAATGGAAAAAAACTTGAAAGAAAAAAGACAAACAATACTATTTTTAAATAGAAGAGGATATTCAACATTTATAATGTGTAGAGATTGCGGATATACTCTAAAATGCCCTAATTGTAATATAAGTTTAACATATCATATTACACAAAATATATTAAAATGTCATTATTGTGGACATACTGAAAGGCCAGTAAGCACTTGCCCAGAATGCAAAAGCACGAAAATAAGATATTTTGGAACAGGAACGCAAAAATTAGAACAGGAGATAAACAAACTATTTCCTAGTGCATCAACAATAAGAATGGATGTTGACACAATAACCAAAAAAAATTCACATGAAGAAATTTTAAAAAAATTTAAAGATGAAAATATAGATGTATTAATAGGAACGCAAATGGTAGTAAAAGGGCATCATTTTCCAAAAGTTACCCTAGTCGGTGTAATTGCAGCAGATAGTTCTTTAAATCAAGATGACTATAGAGCAAATGAAAGAACTTTCCAAATATTAACTCAAGTTGCTGGACGTGCTGGACGAGAAGAATTGCCAGGAAAAGTTGTAATTCAAACATATAATCCTGATAGTTTTCCAATTGAGTGTTCAAAGTCACAAAATTATGATTTATTTTACGATACTGAAATCAAACTAAGAAAACAGTTGAAATATCCACCATTTTGCGATATAATACTAATTGGATTTTTGGGAGAAAACCAAAAGGAAATACAAGATGTGAGTTTGTATATGTTTAATATGTTAAAGAAAAGTTTAGAAAAATATCAAATAAATGTATTTCAGCCTATGCCAGCTCCTATTGACAAGATTCAAAATAAAATTAGATGGAGGATTATTGCAAAAGGTGTTGTAAATGAGGATGTTACAATTATTTTGAATAAATGTTTACAAAATGTGTATGGGATGAATTTAAGGTACACTAAGGTTAGTGTGGATGTTAATCCTAACAATATGATGTAGGCAAATTAGCAAATTAGCAAATGGCACAAATGGACCGGTTCTTTTTGTGCCTGACTCAAAAAGAACCGGTCCCAATGGGGAAAAAGGCACAAAAAGAACCGGTCCATTTGTGCCAAGATAGCAAAAAAGAAAGGAAGATAAGGATGGCACTAAGAAAAATAAGAGAACAAGGAGATGAAATCCTAAGAAAGAAATCAAGAGAAGTAAATATTGATGACATAACAGCAGAAAAAAATCAAAGTTTAATAGATGATATGCTAGAAACAATGTATAACTTTAATGGAGTAGGATTAGCAGCTGTTCAAGTAGGAATTTTAAAACAAATTATTGTAATAGATGTAGAAGATGGAAAAGGTCCATATGTTTTAATAAATCCAAAAATATTAAAAACAAAAGGCTCTAAAGAATGTGAAGAAGGGTGCTTAAGTTTTCCTAATGAATTTGGAAAGGTTGTCAGGCCAACTGAAGTTGTTGTGGAATTTTATGATAGAGAAGCAAAAAAGGTTAAATTAAAAGCGAAAGATTTATTGGCACAAGCGGTATGCCATGAAGTAGACCATTTAAATGGGGTTCTATTTGTGGATTTGGTTGAGCCAGGTACTTTGGAATATGTTTCTCCAAAAGATTAAAACTGAAATTTTAAGCATGGCACAAATGGGCACAAATGGACCGGTTCTTTTTGTGCCCGACCCAAAAAGAACCGGTCCATTTGTGCAAGAAAGGATTGTAATAATATGAATATAATTTTTATGGGAACACCAGACTTTGCGGCTGAATCATTAAAAGCACTTATAAAGAAAGGGCAAAATATAATGGCAGTTGTAACAAATCCAGATAAACCAAAAGGGCGTGGTATGAAGATGATTGCATCACCTGTAAAGGATGTTGCTACTCAAGAAAATATACCAGTATATCAACCATTAAAGGTAAGAAAAAATACAGAATTTATAGAAGAATTAAAGAATTTGAATCCAGATATTATATGTGTTGTAGCATATGGAAAGATTTTGCCTAAAGAAATTTTAGATATTCCTAAATATGGTTGTGTAAATGTACATGCATCACTTCTTCCAAAATATAGGGGTGCGGCACCTATTCAATGGGCAGTATTAAATGGTGACAAAGTAACAGGCGTAACTACAATGTATATGGATGTAGGTATGGATACTGGTGATATGATTTTAAAAGAAGAGGTTCAAATTGGAGAAGATGAAACAACTGGTGAACTTTGGGATAGATTATCTATAATTGGTGGAAATCTTTTGGTTAAAACTTTGGAAGAAATTGAAAAGGGTACAGTAAAGAGAATTCCACAAGGAGAGGAGTTCACAGTTGCACCTATGCTTTCTAAGGATATGGCAAAAATTGATTGGCAAAGTAAATCAGCCAAAGAAATTAAAAACCTAGTTAGAGGATTAAATCCTATTATGGGTGCATATTCAATGTTTAATGGTAAAAAGATTAAATTTTGGAAAGTAGATGCATTTGATGAAAATAGTTTTGAAATAAAAAAATATTTAGAAAACGTGAATTTTGAAAATAAAAAAGCAGGAGAGATAATCCTAGTAGATAGTAAAAAGGGATTATTTATTAAGACTATTGATGGAATTATTTCTGTTAATGAAATTCAAGGTGAAAATGCCAAAAGAATGAATATAGGGGATTTCCTAAGAGGTTTTAGCATGAAAAATGATGAAAGAGATAGCTTTTTTATTTAAAAAAGAAAGGTTATTTGTTCAAAAAACTTGCTATTTTTAAATCTTTAGAATATAATGATAACATCAAATAGAGAGGTGATTTTAATGGTAAAATTTACAAAAATGCATGGGCTAGGTAATGACTATGTATATATGGATGCAATAAATCAAAAAATAGAAAATAGGAGTGAACTTGCGAAATTTGTAAGTGATAGACATTTTGGAATAGGCTCAGATGGTTTAATTTTAATATGTCCATCAGAAAAAGCAGATTTTAGAATGCAAATGTTTAATCAAGATGGTTCAGAAGCCGAAATGTGTGGAAACGGAATAAGATGTGTCGGCAAATTTGTATATGATAAAGGATTAACAAATAAAAAAACTATAACAGTTGAAACTTTAGCAGGAATAAAAACGTTAGTAATGACAGAAAAAAATGGAAAGATTGAAGCTGTAAGAGTGAATATGGGAGAACCAATATTAGAGTCAAAATTGATACCTGTTATATCAGAAGAAAATCCTGTAAAAAATTTACAATTAAAAGCAGAAGATAAAGAGTTCAAGTTCACATGTGTGTCAATGGGAAATCCACATGCTGTGGCTTTTATTGAGGAAGATGTAAATGATTTTGACATTTGTAAATATGGAGCAAAACTTGAGGTAAATAAGGCATTTCCTAATAAAGCAAATATTGAATTTATAAATGTAATAGATGATAAAACTTTAAAGATGAGAGTTTGGGAAAGAGGAGCTGGAGAAACTTTAGCTTGTGGAACAGGAGCTTGTGCTTCAGCTGTTGCAGCAATGTTAAATGGTTATACATCAAGGGAAGTAACAGTTCATCTATTAGGTGGAGATTTAAAAATTGAGTGGAGCAAAGCCGATAATCATGTATATATGACAGGAACAGCAACTACAGTATTTGAGGGAGAAATAGAAGTGTAATAAACGAAAGGAAAGAAAAAATGAGTGAAGAAATAAAAGAACTAATGCAAAAAAAGGTAATCGGAGAAAATGAAGAATTAAGTAATATGCTAGCAGATATTGTGCCAGTAAAAGAACAGAGATTTACAAATTTAGAATTAGATGCTGAAAAGAAAGAAAGTTTTAGTATTGTTCTATATAAAAAAGAAAATCCTATTATAAGATTTTTCAAAAGTTTAAAAATAAGTTTAGAAAAGTTAAAGATAATGGGAAAATCAAGAGAAATAGAGTATATAAAAAATCAAAATAGATAATTTGTTCAAATGGGACTGGGTCTTTTTGGTCCCAATATTTTAATCAAGTGGGACAAAAAAGACCCGGTCCTATTTGGGCAAAAGGAGGATTTTATGATAAATATAAATGAAAATTTTTTGAATTTACAAGATAGTTATTTGTTTTCAACAGTAGCAAAAAAGGTGGCAGAATTCCAAAAAAGCCATCCTGATAAAAAAATTATAAAATTAGGAATAGGAGATGTTACAAGACCTATAGTTCCAGCTGTGATAGAAGCAATGCACAAAGCAACAGATGAACTAGCTAAATCTGAAACATTTAGAGGATATGGACCAGAGCAAGGATATGACTTTTTAAGAAATGCTATTGTAGAAAATGATTTTAAAGGCTTAGAAATAGAAGCAGATGAAATTTTTGTATCAGATGGTGCAAAATGTGATTGTGGAAATATTGTGGATATATTCTGTAAAAAAAATAAAGTTGCAATTACAGACCCAGTATATCCTGTTTATCTAGATACAAATGTAATGTCAGGCAGAAGCGGAAATTATAACAAAGAAAATGGAATGTATGAAAATATAGTATATATGCCAGTAACAAAGGAAAACAACTTTGTTCCAGAGCTTCCAAAAGAGCCAGTAGATATGATATATTTATGTTTCCCAAATAATCCTACAGGAACAGTTCTAAAAAAAGAAGAACTTAAAAAATTTGTAGATTATGCAAAAGAAAATAAAGCAATTATCTTATTTGATGCAGCATATGAGGTATTTATAACAGAAGAAAACGTACCACATAGTATTTATGAAATAGAAGGTGCAAAAGATGTTGCAATAGAATTTAGAAGTTTCTCTAAAACGGCAGGATTTACAGGAGTTAGATGTGCATATGCTGTTGTTCCTAAAACCGTATTTGGATATACAAAAGATGGCGAAAAAGTTTCACTAAATAAATTATGGAATAGAAGAACAACAACAAAATTCAATGGTGTTTCTTATGTAGTACAAAGAGCAGCAGAAGCTACTTATTCTGAAGAAGGAAGAAAACAAATACTAGAAAATATTGAATATTATAGAGAAAATGCAAAAATAATAAAGAATGGTTTACAAGAGGCAGGATTTGAAGTATTTGGAGGAATTAACTCACCATATATTTGGCTAAAAACTCCAAACAATATGAAATCTTGGGATTTCTTTGATAAGCTATTAGAAAAAGCAAATGTTGTTGGAACACCAGGAAGTGGTTTCGGACCATCTGGGGAAGGATACTTTAGATTAACAGCATTTGGAACACAAGAAAATTCTATTGAAGCAATAAAAAGAATTAAAGAAATTGAATGGTAGTATATAAAACGGAGGAAATATGTTAGCATACATAAAAGGAGAATTAGTTTCAAAAGCAAGAGGATATGTTGTTATAGATGTAGGTGGATTAGGATACAAAGTCTTTATGTCAGAAATAGCAATGGAAAATATAGGAAAAATTGGAGAGATTGTAAAAGTACATACATATTATAGAGTTATGGAAGATGATATAAGCATATTTGGGTTTAATACTCAAGAGGAATTACGACTATTTGAACTTCTAATATCTGTAAGCGGAGTAGGTGCAAAAACAGCAATAAATATGTTGGGTTCGATTGAACCATCAGATTTTGCAATTTCGATAATTTCTAATGACATAAGTACATTAAAAAAACTTCCTGGAATAGGACCTAAAACAGCACAAAGAATTGTATTAGAACTTAAAGATAAATTAAAGAAAGAACAACAAATTGAAGAATTAACTTCAGCAGCAGCTAAATTAGGTAATAAACAATTACAAATTAGAGATGCAATTGAAAAAGATGGTAAGGAAGAAGAAGCAATTACAGCTCTTCAGGTATTAGGATATACAAATAAAGAAATAGAGAAAGCAATGCAAAATATTGATATAGAAAACATGAAACTAGAAGATATTATAAAAGCAGGATTAAAAGAACTTGCAAAGAAATAGCACAATTGAAAGGAGAATTTTATGCCAGCAATAACATATGAACTATTACACATAGACAAAAATTCGGGTGCAAGAAGAGGGGTTGTACATACTCCACATGGAGATATACAAACTCCAATTTTTATGCCAGTAGGAACACTTGCAACAGTAAAGGCAATGTCGCCTGAAGAATTAAAAAATGATGTAAAAGCACAAATTATATTATCAAATACATATCATTTATATTTAAGACCAGGACATGACTTAGTAAAAGAAGCGGGGGGACTCCACAAATTTATGAATTGGGATAGACCAATTTTAACAGACAGTGGAGGATTTCAGGTTTTTAGTTTAAGTGGTTTGAGAAAAATTACAGAAGAGGGAGTAATTTTTAATTCTCACTTAGATGGCAGTAAACATATCTTTACACCAGAAAAAGTAATGGAAATTGAAGAAGCACTAGGTGCAGATATTATAATGGCATTTGATGAATGTTGCCCATACCCATCTGATTATAAATATACAAAGAATTCGATGGAAAGAACAACAAGATGGGCCAAAAGATGCAAAGAAGCATATACTACAGAAAATCAGGGTTTATTTGGCATTATACAAGGAGGATTTTATAAAGATCTTAGAGAAATTTCGGCAAGAGATTTAATTTCTTTAGATTTTCCAGGATATGCAATTGGAGGAATAAGTGTAGGAGAGCCAAAAGAGGAATTTTTAGATATTCTAAGATATACGGCTCCATTGATGCCTGAAAATAAACCAAGATACTTAATGGGAGTTGGAACCCCAGACTATCTAATAGAAGCTTCTTTAGCTGGAATAGATATGTGTGATTGTGTACTTCCAACACGTTTAGCAAGACATGGAACAGCATTAACATCAAAAGGTAAGTTAGTAATAAGAAATCAAAATTTTGCAAGAGATTGGAATAAACTTGATGACGAATGTGATTGCTACACTTGCAAAAATTACACAAGAGCATATTTAAGACACTTAGTAAAAACAAATGAAATTTTAGGAATGAGATTACTTTCACTTCATAATCTAAGATTCTTGACTAAATTAATGGAAAGAGTTAGAATAGAAATTGAGAATGATAATTTATTGGCATTTAGAGAGGAATTTTACAAAAAATATGGATATGACCAAATAATTTAGGGAGGTAACATATGAAGTTAATTGATGAAGAAGAAGTAGCAGCTCAAAAACTTAAGACTCAGAAAACTAAAAAAATGATAATTATAACAATAGTATTATTAGTAGTATTAGTTTTAGGAATAGTTATATTAATTATGTATAGAATAAATAATCCTACAACTATTACATCATATATAGATGGCGTAAAAGTTGATAATTTAGACCAAATATTAGATTTTTCTACAGATGAAAATGGAGAAACAGAAATTTATATACCAATAAGAGATTTAGCTACATTTTTAAATTCTGTAAATCCAGATTTTGGATATCAAACATTTAAAGGTGACTATAATCCTAAAACCGAAGACGATGGAAAATGTTATGTACTTAGAAATGGATATGAAGTTGTAATGTATGCAAAGAAATCAAAAACGATATATAAATTAAATTTACAAAGCAGATCTGATGAATATGAAGAATGTAATATTGATAAGGATATATTTGAAAATAATGGAAAACTATATACTTCTGTAGATGGAATAGAAAAGGGATACAATTTAGTTTTTTCATATGATGAAAAGAAAAAAATAATAACAATTTATACATTAGATTATTTAGCCAATACTCACAGTAATGCTCTAGGAAAAAAGACATTTGAAAATTATGGGCAATTGTCTATGAGCAACTCATATTCAAATTACAAATCACTTTTTGAGGGATTAATAATTGTTCAAGCTTCAAATGGAAAATATGGTATCATAGAAACAACAGACTATTCGTCATTTATACTGGAACCACAATATGACAATATAAATTTTGTAAACGATTCTTCTACATTTTTGGTAGAAAGCGGAGGAAAAATAGGTTTATTTACAAAAGACGGAAAAAGAAAGATTGACTTAGTATATGATGAAATTACATCAATGGGTCAAAATTCTCAATTATATACTGTTAGAGCGAATGGAATGTATGGTATAGTCGACGAAAATGGAAAAATTATAATTTACCCAGAATATGACCAAATAGGAATAGACGTAAGTAGCTTTTCATATAATGGTGTAAAAAATGGTTATATATTATTAAATACTTTGATACCTGTCAAAAAAAATGGAATGTGGGCATTTTTCTCTAAAACTGGAGAAAGAATTTCAAATGGATTTAAATATAGTAATATAGGTTGTTCAAATGTTGGAAGAGCAAATAATGTATATCCATTACTACAAATACCAGATTATAATGTAATTGTTGTAAGTGACGAATATGGAAAATATGCATTTATGGATACAAAGGGAAATGATGCTATATTAAATTTTTTATTTGACCAAGTCTATATAAAAGTTTCAGAGGGACAAGAATCATATTATATGACATTTAGAGATAATGAATATGAAGTTTTAAAATATTTAAAGCAAACAGAAGAAAGAATTAATAAATAGAGTTCTAAAGAAGGGTTTTCTTTCATATATATATAAAGGAGGGATGTATATGAAAGAAGACGCTTTTTTTAAGGTAGGATATACTACATATTTAGAAAAAAATAGAAAGGAAAAATGGACAAGCAAGATTATAAAGAAAATAGAAAAACATAAGTTTCTTGCAATTGTTTTGTCTGTAATAATTATGTGTGCAATTACAAATTTCTTTCTTATTTATAAATTTGTATGTATAATAGGTAAAATGAATTAAAAGTCGTGCTAAAAAGAAAGGAATATTTCGAAAAATGAAAATAGCAAATGAATGGAAAGATTATAAAATAATAGATATGGCAGATGGACAGAAATTAGAAAAATGGGGAAATGTAACACTATCTAGACCAGACCCACAAATTATTTGGACAAGTAAAAGCTTCCCAGAAAAATGGAAAAAAGCAGATGCAGTTTATAGCAGAAGCAAAACAGGAGGAGGAGCTTGGAAATATAATAAAAAATTACCAGATAATTGGCAGATTAAGTACAAGAATTTAACATTTAATATAAAACCAATGGGATTTAAACATACAGGTTTATTTCCAGAACAAGCTGTTAATTGGGATTGGATGATAAACAAAATAAAATCAGCTAAGAGAGAAATAAAGGTTTTAAATTTGTTTGCATATACAGGAGGGGCAACGGTAAGTTGCTTATCAGCTGGTGCATCTGTATGCCATGTAGATAGTTCTAAAGGTATGGTAGCTTGGGCAAAAGAGAATGTAGTAAGTTCTAATTTAGCAGATAAAAAAGTTAGATATATAATTGATGATGTAAATAAATTTGTTACAAGAGAGATAAAAAGAGGAAATAAGTATGATGCCATAATTATGGACCCACCATCTTATGGCAGAGGAGCTAAAGGAGAAGTTTGGCAATTTGAAAATAATATTTATGACTTAGTAGAACTTTGTACAAAAGTTTTGTCAGATAAGCCCCTATTTTTCTTAATAAATTCATATACTACAGGAATATCAAGTACAGTTTTAGCAAATATTTTGAATTTAACAGTAAATAAAAAATATAATGGACATATAGAGTCAGGAGAAATAGGATTGCCTATGGAAAATTCAAAATTAGTATTACCTTGTGGAATTTATGGAAGATGGGAAGATTGAAATGAAAGTTTTATATGAAGATAATCACGTAATAGTTATAGAGAAAGAGCCAAATATTCCGTCACAAGCAGACAAGACAGAAGACAAAGATATGCTTTCAATGGTTAAAGAATACATTAAAGAAAAGTATGACAAAAAGGGAGAAGTGTATATTGGCTTAGTTCATAGGTTAGATAGACCTGTTGGTGGAATAATGGTTTTTGCAAGAACGTCAAAGGCAGCATCCAGATTAAGTGAACAAATAAGAAATAAAACATTTAAAAAAAGATATTTAGCTGTTGTTGATGGCAATTTTAAAGAAAAATCAGGAATTTTAGAAGATTATTTATATAAAGATGAAAGAAACAATATAAGTAAAGTTGTAAATAAAGAAAAGAAGAATTCAAAACTTGCAAAATTAGAGTATGAAGTCTTAAACTATGACAACAAAAGAGAGCTAAGCCTCGTAAAAATCAATTTATTTACACGGAAGGCACCATCAAATAAGAGTTCAAATGGCGAATTCTGGTCATAGCTTATATGGTGACCAAAAATATGGAAATAGAGGAAAAAATAAGCAAATTAGATTATGGGCATATGAGATTGAATTTGAACATCCAACAACAAAGAAAATGCTTAAATTTACAGATTTACCAGATTGGAGCATGTGCAAAAGAGTTGAAATTTAAAAAAAGTAGGGTTCTAAACCTTACTTTTTTAAATTTCACTTTTTTTTATTTTATCAACTATAAGTCCACAAATAATAAATTCTACAGCTATATATGTACAAATTCTAAAAATAGTTAATCCAAGATTATATAAAAATATATTATGAGGAGTTTTTAGGTAAAAATAAAGAATTGCTGTAGAAAATATCAAAATAGCAAAGCAAATTTTAAGACCAAGTTTCATTATTTTTAAATCAATATTATCTAAATTTTTAAATAAATCCTTTAAATAACTAAGGCTAACGATTTTTTTTATTTTATTCATATTTATTGACATTCCTTTCTTCCAAGGCGCAAAATTTGATTAAAAATATTTTATGATTGTTTTTCAAATTTGCTCCTTTTAGAATTATATATAAATATATGTTAACATAAAATTAACAAAATTTCAAAGGTAAGAAATGGTACAAAATTAAACAAAATATGCTTGCATAATTATATTTGAAGTGATAAAATTAGAAAAAATTAAGGAGGTACAAAATATGTCAATTTTATTACCAGGTGGTGCGGGATACATAGGAAGTCATACAGCTGTTGAATTATTAAAAAAAGGAAAAGATATTGTTATAATAGATAATTTTTCAAATAGCAATATAAAAGCAATAGATGCAATAAAAAAGATAACTGGAAAAGATTTTAAATTTTATCAAATAGATTATATGGATAGAGAAAAATTAGAAAAGGTATTCGAAGAAAATAATATAGAAGCTGTTATGAATTTTGCTGGATATAAAGCAGTTGGAGAATCTGTTAAAAAGCCATTAGAATATTATGATAATAATGTTTCAGGGGCGATAGTTTTATTAGAAACAATGAAAAAATATAATTGTAAAAAATTTATATTTAGCTCATCAGCAACAGTTTATGGAGAGCCAGAAAGAATACCGTTAACTGAGGATTGCAAAACAGGAGGAACAACAAACCCTTATGGAACAACAAAATTGTTTATAGAACAGATTTTAAAAGATTTATATACATCAGATAATACATGGGATATATGTATATTAAGATATTTTAATCCAGTTGGAGCTCATGAAAGTGGTTTGATTGGTGAAGAGCCTAAAGGAATACCAAATAACCTAATGCCATACATAGTAAGAGTTGCGGCAGGAAAATTAGAGCAATTATCTGTTTTTGGAAATGATTATAATACACATGATGGAACAGGAGTTAGAGATTACATACATGTTGTAGATTTAGCAAAAGGTCATATAAAGGCTTTAGAAAAACTTGAAAAAGAAAATGAAGGCTTATATATTTATAATTTGGGAACAGGTACAGGTTATAGCGTACTTGATATGGTGAAGTCTTTTGAAAATGCTACAGGCCAAAAAGTTAATTATAAAATTGTAGATAGAAGACCAGGAGATATTGCTGAATGCTATGCAGACCCTAAAAAAGCTAAAGAGGAACTTGAATGGGAAGCAGAGAAAAATTTAGAAGATATGTGTGTAGATTCTTGGAATTATATAAAAAATAATAAATAATTTTTTAAGGAAGCAAATATGAATAGAAAAATTAATATATTAAGAGGACTTTTTATAGGATTACTTTTAATGATGTTTGGGATTATATTTAATTTTTCAAATCAAAATGGAGATAAATCTGGAAGTTTAAGTAGACATTTAACTGAGGATGTTACTAAAAATATAGGTTTTATTCAAAAATTAGAAGATAGCGAGAAAGAGAGGGTTTTAAAGAAAATAGAGCATATTATAAGAAAATTAGCCCATTTCTCGCTATATTTTGCTGTAGGAACCTTTTCTATGGGACTTTTAGCTACTTTTGATTTGAAAAATATAAAAAGATTTTTTGGAAGCCTTGGAATAGGCGTATTGTATGCAAGTTTAGATGAGTTCCACCAATTTTTTATACCAGATAGGAGTGCATCTGTTGTGGATGTTTTTATAGATTCTTTTGGGGTGATTTGTGGGATTGGTGTGGTTTTAGGGGTTATTAAGATTTTGAGTAGGCGAAAGGAAAGAGTATTTTTATGAAAAAAATATCAGTAGTTATACCAATGTACTATGAGGAAGAAGTTGTGAAAGAATGTTATAGCAAAATGACTGAGGTTTTGCAAAAAATCAATGAATATGATTATGAACTAATATGTGTAGATGATGGAAGTAGGGATAAAACTTTGCAAATATTAGAACAATTAGCAGTAAATGATGAAAAATTAAAAGTAATTTCATTTACAAGAAATTTTGGACATCAATGTGCAGTTGCAGCTGGATTAAAATATGTTTCAGGAGATGTAGTAGTTATAATAGATGCAGACCTGCAAGATCCACCTGAATTAATACCAGAAATGTTAAAACTTTGGGAACAAGGAAATGAAGTAGTCTATGGTAAAAGAAAAAATAGAGAGGGAGAATCAGCTTTCAAATTATTTACAGCAAAAATATTTTACAAAACTTTGAATGCGCTGTCAGATGTTGATATACCAAGAGATACAGGAGATTTCAGGCTTGTTGACAGAAAAGTTGTTGATGTTATGAATTCTATGCCTGAACACAATAAATTTTTAAGAGGTCTATGGGGATGGATTGGATTTAAGCAAGTTCCTTATGAATATGAAAGAAAAGAGAGAGTAGCTGGAAAAACCAAATATCCATTGAAAAAAATGTTAAAGCTTGCATCAGATGGAATAATAGGTTTTTCAACAAAACCATTAAAAATTGTTGGATTATTAGGAATAATATCGATATTTATATCAATTGCAATATTAATATATTCGTTAATATCTTATGCATATGGATTAAATAATCTAACAGCTGGTTGGACATCAATTATGGTAACAATAACTTTATTTAGTGGAGTACAATTGTTTTCAATTTGGATTATGTCAGAATATATTGGTAGGATATATGACGAAAGCAAAAGAAGACCAGAGTATATTGTAGAAAAATTAATAAATATAAAAAAATAAAGTAGAAAGGATGTATAAGTATTATGAAGAAAATATCTATAATAGTTCCGGTATATAATGAAGAAGAATCATTACCGTTTTTACATGAAAAATTAAATGAGATTATGGGGCAAATGATTGATTATGATTTTGAAATATTGTTTGTAAATGATGGAAGTAAAGACAAATCTCTAGAAATTATTAAAAGTTTCAGAGAAAAAGATGAGAGATATAATTATGTGGATTTTTCAAGAAATTTTGGACAAGAAATAGCTATGGCAGCTGGAATAGAGTATGCAACAGGGGATTGTGCAATATTTATGGATGCAGATTTACAAGATCCACCAGAATTAATACCAGAGCTTGTAAAACATTGGGAAGAAGGATATGATGATGTTTATGCAAGAAGAAGAACGAGGACGGGAGAAGGTTTTTTAAAGAAATTTACCTCTAAAATGTATTACAAGGTTTTGCAAAAAATGACAAATGTAGAGATTCAAAAAGATACAGGAAATTATAGGCTAATTGATAGAAGATGTATAAATGCATTGAAAAAGATGAAAGAATCTGAAAGATGCTTAAAAAGTATGTTTAGCTGGATAGGATATAAGAAAAAAGAGGTGTTATTTGATAGACCACCGAGAGTTGCTGGAAAAACAAAATGGAATTATGTGAAATTGTTCGATTTAGCTGTAAATGGAATAACATCTTTTACAACTTCGCCACTTAAATTAGCAACATATTTTGCAATACCAACATTTGTTTTGCTTGGAATATATGCTTTATATGTAATGGCGAAATGTTTTATAACACATACAATGGTACAGGCTTTTCAAGCTATAATATTATTAATTTTGTTCTTTTCTGGATTACAAATACTATTGTTTGGAATAATTGGAGAATATTTAGGAAGAATATTTAAGGAAACTAAAAATAGGCCATTATATTTTATCAATGAATATAATGGAAAAAAAGAAATGAATAAATAAAAACAAATATTAGGAGAAAGAACTAAATGAATGGATTTGATTTCAAATTAGAACCTGGGAAAAAAATATACAAAAAAAATATATATAAAGAGAATTGTCCTGTTATTTCTGTCATTGTACCATATTATAATGGAAAAAAATACATAGAACAAACTATAATATCAATTTTAAACCAGACATTTCCGTATTATGAAATTTTGATAATAGATGATGGCTCAACAGAACAAAGTTCACGAGATGAGTTAGAGAAGATAAAAAAATTAGATGAAAGAATAAAAGTCCTACATAAACAAAATGAGGGACTAGCAGCAACTAGAGATTATGGTGCAAGTAAATCAGATGAAAATGCAAAATATCTAATGTTTATAGATGATGATGATTTAATAGAAAAAACTTTTTTGGAATGTGCATATTGGACATTGGAAACTAATAGAGAAAATGCGTGGGCATATTCAGATTCTGTAGGATTTGGAACACAGGAATATGTGTGGAATAGATATTTTAATTCAAATAAAATGAAAAAAGAAAATGAACTAGTTTCGGCGGCTTTAGTTAGAAAAGAGGATTTCTTTTTAGTAAATGGGTATGATTTAAAAGAAAAAGCTGTTAATGAGGATTGGAATTTTTGGCTAAAATTATTGGCAAAAGGAAAAGCACCTGTGCATATGAGTTTTTATGGAGAATGGTATAGAAGAAAAGAAAATGGAGAATTGCAAAAATCAAGAGAAAATAAAAAAAGAAGTTTAGAAATAATAAATGAAACGGCAAAGAAAGTAAAGAAAGAAATTATAGCTAAGCAATATCCAAGTTATAACTATAATTATGAAATTATACAAGATAATTTTGAAAAAATAGTAGTACCAAAGCAGTTAGAAAATAAAGAAACAATAAACATACTATTTATTGTTCCTTGGGCAATTACAGGTGGGGCTGATTTATTTAATTTCAATTTAGTAAAAATGCTAGATAAACAAAGATATCAAATAACAATAATATTAACAGAACCAAATCAAAATAGCCTAAGGCAAAAATTTGAAAATATAGAAAGTGTAAAACTTTATGATTTAACTTCTTTTTTGGACCAAAAATATTGGATTGCATTTATAAATTATATTATGGAAAAAGAACAAATTAATATGATTTTTAATTCAAACAGTAAATTTGGATATTCGGTATTGCCATATTTAAAGGCAATGAACCCTAATATTCCTATAATAGATTATGTCCATATGGAAGAATGGTATAATAGAAATGGTGGATATTCAAGATATTCTTCTATGTGTGAATCTGTAATTGATAAAACTTTAGTATGTAATGAAAGTAGCAAAAAGATATTAGAGAAATATTTTAAAAGAGAACATGAAAGTGTTGAAACAGTCTATATAGGAGTTGACGAAAAAAAATTTGACCCAGAAAAATATAATAAAGATGAATTAAGAAAAAAATATTTGAAGATAGATAAAAATAAAAAAATAATCTCATATATATGTAGAATTTCGGAACAAAAAAGGCCAATGCTCTTATTAGAAATAGTTAAAAAATTAATAGAAAAAAGACAGGATTTTAAGGTATTAGTAGTAGGTGATGGCAATCTATTAAAAAGAATGAAAGAAAAAGCTAAAAAGATGAATTTATTAGAATATATTCTTTTTTTAGGAGAATTAAAAAATACACAAGAAATATATGCAATAAGCGATTTGACCATAAATTGTTCACTAAAAGAAGGACTAGCTTTAACTTCATATGAGTCTTTGAGCATGAATGTACCAGTTGTATCAAGTGATGTTGGTGGGCAAAAAGAACTCATTTCTGATGAAGTGGGAGAAATAGTTCCAATAATGCAAAATGAAAAGGATGTTTATAGTGAAGAATATAAAGCAGAAGAAATTGAAAAATTTGTTATAGCTGTAAATAAAGTTTTAAATAATTTAGATATATATAAAGCAAATTGCCGAAAGAGAATCTGTGAAAAATTTACGATAGATAAAATGATAGAAAAGATGGATAATATTTTTGAAAAAATATATATAAATCCATCAAAGCAAAAAATTGAAAATGGAATTATGTTAAGCAACAATAAAAACATTACAAAAGAATTAATTACGGCAAACTTAAAAAGTGATGAGATAGAGTATAAATGGGAATGCACAGAGTATGAGAAAAAAGTATATGGAAGAGCATATTCTGTTACAGGTTTAAATTATAAAAAAGAGCTACTTAAAGAACGATTATGGAATGTTCCTATGTGGAGGTTATTACTAAAAATATATCATAAAATTAAGCAATAACTATAGATTAAATCAGGTTTTTATTTGTTGACAATGAAAATAATAAAGGTTATAATATGAAAAAATTATGTCTGTATAGCTAATAAAAATAACATTAAAAAGAAATGAGGTAAAAAGAATGACTATTAGTAAAATAAATAAAAAGATTTCAATAATTATACCAGTATATAACTCAGAAGCATTTTTACGAAAATGTATAAATTCTTTAACAAAACAATCATATAAAAACCTTGAAATAATAATTGTAAATGATTGCTCACCTAAAAATTGTAAAGAAATTGCAGGGGAGTATGCAAAAAAGGATGCAAGAATAAAATATGTGGAACATGAAAAAAACAAAGGACTATTTCAAGCAAGAGTGACAGGCTTTAAAAGCTCAACAGGAGATTATATTGCATTTTTAGATGCAGATGATTATGTATCAAATGATTTCTATAGAGAATTAGTATGCAAAGCTGAAGAAACTAATTCTGATATTGTAATTTCAAATTTGGTTATGGATTATGGAGAAAATAATAGAAAAATATATAATTTGTTTGAATTTCCTTTTGAAGAACTTAATGGAGAAGAATGTTATAGGGAATTTTATAATCAAGAAGGATTAAATTTTGCTTGGCATATTACTCCAAATAAAATTTACTCAAGAGAAATATGGAATAGAGCTATTATAGAATATGAAAAAGTAAAGAAACATTTAATAATGACAGAAGATTTTGCTTTTTCTAATGTATTATTTTATTTTGCCAAAAAGGTAACAAAAGTTGATATAGTATCGTTTTTTTATACAAAACATGAGGGAGCTTCAACATCTACAAGTGATATGTCATTCAAAAAAGCAACAAAAAATCTAGAAGATTTAAATACATCATTTACATTTGTTGAAAATTTTTTAAAAGAAAAAAATGTATATGATAAATATAAAGAAAAATTTGAAAAATGGAGAGCATTATATTGCCAAATACATAAGACATATCTTATGAAAATGAGATTCAAAAAAGAAGAAAAAGATGAAATAGAAAGAAAATTTAATGAATTTTGCCCAAAACAATTTGAAATAAAAAATTCAAATTTCTTTAGCTCAGCAGAAACTTATTGGAATTCTGGATTAGACAAATTAAAGGCAAAAGTTATGGATGAGAAAATAAAAATTGTAAGTTTTGACATTTTTGATACACTAATTACTAGACCCTTTTTATATCCAAAAGATTTATTTGTATTTTTAAATGAAGACTATAGAAAATTATCTAATAACTTAGGAATTGATTTTTCTAAAATTAGAGAAGAATGTGAAGTATTTGCAAGAAAAGAGGCTCAAAAAAATAAAGAAGAAGAAGTTACTCTTGACAAAATATATGATATAATAGAAAAACAATATGAAATACCAAATGATATAATTGAATTTTTAAAGAAAAAAGAAATTGAATTAGAATTACGTTTTTGTAAAAGAAGAGAAACAGCATATTCAATATATAAATTAGCAAAATATCTAGGAAAACGAGTAATCTGTACGTCAGATATGTATTTGTCAAAAAATGTGATAAGACAAATACTTTTAAATAATGGATATGACGAAATAGATAAAATTTATATATCATGTGAAACAAATGTTACAAAATCAACAGGAAATTTGTACCATTATGTAATTGAAAATGAGGGAATAAGCCCTGAAAATATATTGCATATGGGTGACAACTACAAATCAGATTATGAAATGGCAAAAAAATGTAAAATAAATTCAGAATATTTTGCAAAGACAACAACTTTAATGTTAGATGCAAATACAACAAATAATTTAACAAAAATGCTAGATAAGAGTATGCCTTTTTGGAGAGATAATCAAGCAAGTATGAATTTTATCGGAATAAGAACAATGGTTGCTGTAGTTGCAAATAAATATTTTGATAATCCATTTAGAACATTTAATAAAGAATCAGATTTTAATATTGACCCTTTTTTAATTGGATATTACATTGTTGGGATGTATATGTTTGGAGTTGGAAATTGGTTACTTAAAGAAACTGATGGAAAAGGATATAAAAATCTGGCATTTATGGCAAGAGATGGGTATTTACCAATGGAAGCATATAAAATATTGAAAAAATATTATAAAAATGTGCCTGAAGAAAAATATTTAAGAGTATCCAGAAAAGCCTTAATATCTGCAATAGTTATTAACAAAATGGATTTATATAAACTTACTGATATCATTAATATAGAAAACCATACTCCTAAATATATAATAAAATACATAAGATATAGCTTAAAAGATGTATCTGATGAAGAAATAAAACAAATTATAGAAAAATATGGAATAAAATATGAAGAAAATATAAAAACAAAACAAAAATTTAATAAACTTGTAAAAATTATTATTAAGGAGTTATTTGATGAGAGGAAAAATCAAGAAAAAACAGAAAAACTAAAAAGATTTTTTGGAGAGTATTTTCAAGAAAAATCAGCAACATTTGATTTAGGATATAGTGGAAGACCAGAATTATATTTATCTATTCTTTGTGGTAAGCCAATTGATACATATTTTTTAAACATAAATCAAGATGAGGCTATGAAATATTCTGATGTTGCAGGATATAAATTATCAACATATTTTGAAGCTAAGCCATCAGTTACAGGTTTTGCTTATGAATCAATAATATCAGAACTAGGACCATCAACAATAGGATATGATTTTTCTGGAGAGGAAGTTAAACCAATTTTAGAAAAAGATAGCAAAACTTATCAAGAAAAATGTGTAACAGGTATTATCCAAAAGGCGGCAATGCAATTTATAACGGACTTTTTAGGAATATTTGGAGAAGAATATAAAATGCTATATTATCAAGACTATTATATTTCTTTACCATTTATATCATATATAAATTCATCAAAGCCAGAAGATATGCTGATATTTAACTCAATTGGATTTGAAGATACTGTAAGAAGCAAAGAAATAAAACCAATTACTGAAGACTGGTTAATAGAAAGAAACAATAAAAATCAAAGAAATATGAATCTGTTAATTAGTAGTAATAGTAATATTAAAGTAATAAATAATGGATACTTAAATTATAACAATGTGGTTGATTTAGAGCACCATAGCAAAATGTTGAGGATTATATTTTATATATTATATGATAGACCAACATTTAAAAGAAGAATGAACGAGATTTTCTATAATCATAAAATAATTTTAAAAATAGGAAAAATGGGTTATGGTTTAGCAAGAACAACGAAAAATGGGATATATAAGGGATTCCGCAAGATAAAGGGAGGTAAATAGAGTGAAAAACGAAGAAGAATATGCAATAGAAGTAAAAGATGTATATAAAACATTTGATGTATATTTAGACAAAGCAAACAGCTTAAAAGAAAAAATGCTTTTTTGGAAAAGAAATAGAAAAGAAGTCCGTGAAGTTTTAAAAGATATTAACCTAAACATAAAAAAAGGTGAAGCTGTGGCATTAATAGGTGTAAATGGTAGTGGAAAATCAACTTTACTAAAATTAATGACAAAAATTATATATCCTAATAAAGGCAAAATTGTAACTAATGGAAAACTAACATCATTATTAGAGTTAGGGGCAGGTTTCCATGCCGATTTTTCAGGAAGAGAAAATATTTATTTCAATGCATCAATATTTGGATTAACAAAAAAGGAAATTGATAATAGATTGGAACAAATAATAGAATTTTCTGAACTAAGAGATTATATTGATAATCCTGTAAGAACATATTCATCTGGAATGTTCATGAGATTAGCTTTTGCTGTTGCAATAAATGTTGATGCTGATATTTTGTTAGTCGATGAAATACTTTCTGTAGGAGATCAACATTTTCAGCTAAAATGTATTAATAAAATGAAAGAATTAAAAAAAGAGGGAAAAACAATGGTATTTGTTACACATAGTTTGGGCTCAGCAAAAGAATTATGTGATAGGTCTGTATGGATTAGCAATGGACAAATTAAAATGGATGGGAAGACTGATGCAGTAATTGAAAAATACCTAGAAGAAACAAAGTAATAGGAGGAGTAGTAATGAATTTTTTTAAGAGCTTATATGATTATAGAGAACTATTGAAGACAAGTATAAGTAAAGATATTAGAGGAAAATATAAAAATTCTATTTTAGGAGTAATGTGGTCATTTTTGAATCCGCTTTTACAAATTGCAGTATATGCATTAGTTTTTCCTCTTTTAATGAGAGGAGATGGAATTGAGAACTACACAGTTTTTATTTGTTGTGGTTTAATTCCTTGGACATTTTTTTCAACAGCAATATCAAGAACGTCATTTACAATTATTGAAAATGGAAATATAGTAAAAAAAGTATATTTCCCTCGAGAAATATTACCAATATCTGTTGTAACAAGTGAGATGGTAAATTTTATGATTTCAACACTAATTATTATGGCATTTGTACTTGCTTATGGTGTTGGAATTTCCAAATACATAGTATTTTATCCTATTGTACTACTTATACAATATTTTTTATTGATTGGTATTTCGTTTATAGTTTCAAGTGTAACTGTGTATTTTAGAGATTTACAGCATTTTATAGGAATTGCGTTACAATTACTATTTTATGCAACTCCAGTAGTATATGCACCAGGACAAATACCAGAGAGTTTTCAATGGATTATTAAATATAATCCTATGACATATATAATAAATGGATATAGAAATATATTTTACTATAAACAAATGCCAGAGTTAAAATCATTGGCTGTTGTATTTGTTATAAGTATAGCATTATGCATTATTGGATATTTAATATTCCACAAATTACAAAGAAAATTTGCTGAAGAAATGTAGTTGGGAGAAAAAATGAGAAAAGGAGATAATGATTATTTAATTTAAATATATCATAAAAATAAAAATATGAAATCAAAGATACAAGATATTAAAAACCTGATTTTAGAACATAAAAATAGTATATATGTATTTATAGTGATGGTGTTTTTTTCATTTATAGTTTGTACAAACTTTTTAAGAATACATTTTGCAGCCGATACTTATTGCTTATATGCATATGGATATGATAATTATATATTACATTTCTTAGCTTCGGCTAGATTTTTTGGAGCACTTGAGTTATGGATAGCTAAAATATTAGATATTACTTTATTAACTAATTTAAAAATATTGTCTTTTATTGGGATTATTATAGCAGCAAGTGCTTGGTATATTCTGTATAAATATATATTAAAATTAATGAAAAAAGAAAAATCAATTAGTTGGAATATTTTAATTGGAACTTTAACTTTTTCAATTATATTTAATTTTTCAAGTTGTGAAATGTTTATGTTTGCAGAATCTGGAATTATGATGTTTGCAATATTACTTTCTGTAATAGGCGCTTGTGTGTTTAATTCAGAGGTAAAACATAGATATATCATTAGCTTTATATTGGTATTATTATCATCATTTGCATATCAATCAACAATTTCTTTGTTTGTGCTATTAGCATTAATAATGGAAACATATAGAAATAAAGGAGATATAAAGAAAATTGTAAAAGAGGCTTTAATAATAGGAATATTCTATGGAAGTGCCTTTGTAATAAATTTAATATCTATAAAAATTATACAAATATTTGTAGATAATAAAATGAGGAAAGCGTCAATTCCAAGTATAAATGATATTATATATACTACATATAATTTTGGAACAACAATGATGTTCTCATTTAAACTTTTACCAAAATATTTATATATTGCAATAATAGGTCTAATAACTCTATGGTATATATTGATAATTTTTAAAACAAGGGAAAAATTTTCTATTATAGAATATATAATGCTAGGTATTTTGGCATTTTTCATGCCTCTATTACCAGTAATGGCAACTCCTCGAGAACAACAATATATAGAGCCTAGAATGGTATTAAGTTATGCAGCGATTATACCTATACTTATTTTATATATAATAGTGAAATTTGAAGAAAAGAAGATAAATTGGTTTAAACAAATATTAGCTGTAGCATCAATTCGGAATGGTATTTTTAAATGCGATGTATTTTATAAGAACATCTACAGAGAATATTGCAACAGGATATCTTGATAAAAATGTTGCTATTTCTGTATTAGATGAAATATATGAATATCAAGAAAAAACAGGTATAGAAATAAAAAACATAGGAATAGCATATGACAAATCATCATCAACATATTATGTTGGACAACCAGAACTTGAAAGTGCAAATGTAAGAAGTATGGTAATAGATTGGTCAGCAATTGAAGTCCTTGAATTTTATAGTGGAAAAACTTTCCAAAGAGCAGAAGTGCCAGAAAAAATAAGACAAGAATTTTTAAATTATAATTGGAGAACATATAATTCGGAGCAATTGATTTTTGAGGAAAATACGTTATACTTATGTTTATATTAGAATACAAAAATTTAAAGTTTATATGTAGTAATAAAAGTTGAAAGGAAATAATAATAATGTGGAAAAAAGAAGCCCTTATAAAATATTTAAAGAAGTTTATTGCAGGAATAATGTCAAGTATGGTTGCCGCTTTATTTTGCATTAATATGAGCAAAGAAATTGCAATTTCACAATCATTAAATGGAAATTCTGTAGCACTGGTAGCTGTTTTTATAATTATCTATTGGATGTTAAAAAAGATAGGAGAAAATAAAAATAAAAGGTTAAAAATATTTACTTTTGTGTTATCGCTTGTTCTTGCGATACTTGAAGTAATTGGAAAAAGTATTGACTTATATGGTGATTTAAGTGGAATTATAAATAGTTGGTCTACAGTTTTAAAATCTGTGGTAATATTTATAGGGTATTTGACAATATTTTTTAGCGTATTAGCAAATGTATTTTTGAAATTTGATGAAGTTAAAATAAAAAATAAAGTATATAAATTTTTTATATGTAATAAAAAATCATTTTTCTTAATTTGGGGCTTAATCTTTATTGCTTGGTTACCATATTTTCTAAATTATTTTCCCGGAAAACTTACAGCAGATTCTATGGGACAAGTTTATCAAAGTTTATTTAAGATACAACTAACTAATCATCATCCGGTATTACATACACTTATAATTGCAATTCCAATGAATATAGGAAGTTTATTAAAAAATAATAACATTGGTGTTGCAATATATAGTGTATTACAAATGTTAGCTTTATCAGCAACATTTTCTTGGGCAATATATTATATGGCAAAGAAAAATGTAAGTTTGAAAGTTAGGATAGTGGCATTTATATTTTATGCATTTTATCCAGTACATGGAATGTATAGTATAACAATGTGGAAGGATATACCATTTGCAATTTCAATGACAATTTTTATAACAATATTGGCAGAATTAACAATAAATCAAGATGAATTTTTTAAAAACAAGAAGAAAACAGTATTATTGGTAATTAGTATGATACTTACAATGCTATTAAGGAATAATGGACTATATGTAGTTGTATTAACAATACCAATTATGTTTATTGTAGCCAAAAAATATTATAAACCTCTTTTTATTGTATCAATTATAGTTTTAGCAAGTTATGCAATATGGAAAGGCCCTGTATTTTCTATATTAGATATAAAAGAGGGGTCAGCAAGAGAAGCTTTATCAATACCGTTACAGCAATTTGCAAGAATAAGTAAATATAAAAATGATAAATTATCTCAAGAAGAAAAAGATATGATTTATAAATATTTACCAGTTGAAAACTTAGGAGAAAAATATAATTCTCATGTATCAGACCCGGTAAAAGATAATTTTGATAACAAAGCATTTGAAGAAGATAAAATTGATTTGGTAAAATTGTATATAAAATTAGCAATAGAATTCCCTAGAGATACAATAGAGTCATTTTTATGTGGAAGCTATGGATATTGGTATCCAGAAGCAAAACATTGGGTCGTTTCTAGAGGAAATGCCAGAGAGACAGAAGAATTAGATATACGTGAAAATCCAATTGTGAATATTGAATTATTAGAAAAATTTGATAGCATAATAGATGAAAGAGAAATACCAATAATTTCTATGATATTTAGTGTAGGATTTACATTTTGGGTGGCACTTATTATGTTAGTATATGAATTATATAAAAAGAGATATAAATATTTTCTTTTATATATGCCTTTAATAATATTATGGCTAACTACAATTGCATCTCCTGTATTTTGTGAATATAGATATGTATATAGTTTATTTACAACTTTGCCAGTATTAATAGGTTTAACATTTAGAGAAGAAGAAATTGACGGATGTGTAGAATAAGTATGTTTGAGATTGATACTCAAAAGAAAGGATCGAAAAATGGACAAAATAGCGGTACTAATACCATGTTATAATGAGAGTAAAACTATAGAAAAAGTTATAGAAGATTTTAAAAGAGAACTTCCAGAAGCAACAATTTATGTGTATGATAACAATTCAAAAGACGGAACAGATGAAATAGCAAGAAAAGCTCGGAGCTATAGTTAGATATGAAAGAAAACAAGGAAAAGGAAATGTAATTCGAAGTATGTTTAGAGATATTGACGCCGAATGTTATATAATGACAGATGGAGATGATACATATCCAGCTGAAAAAGCAAAAGAAATGTGTCAAGCAGTATTGGAAAGAAATGCAGATATGGTTGTAGGGGACAGGCTTTCATCAACATATTTTACAGAAAATAAAAGACCGTTTCATAATTTAGGAAATGTTTTAGTTCGTAAGTTAATAAATATGATATACAAAAGTGATATTAGAGATGTAATGACAGGATATAGAGCTTTTAGTTATCAATTTGTAAAAACTTTTCCAGTATTATCAAAGGGGTTTGAAATTGAAACTGAAATGACAATTCATACTTTAGACAAAAATATGGGAGTGGAAAATGTTATCATAGAATATCGTGACAGGCCAAAAGGAAGTGTATCAAAATTAAACACATATTCTGATGGATTTAAAGTAATAAAAACTATATTAGCATTATATAAAAATTATAAACCATTTTCATTCTTTATTTGGGTATCAATGATATTGTCTTTGATAGGTTTGGGCTTTTTAACGCCAGTTTTAATAGACTATGTAAAAACAGGGCTAGTACCTAAAATGCCATCATTTGTTGCAAGTGTATTTTTCTTTATAGGTGCAGTTCAAGCTTTTTTCGGGGGGTTAATATTAGACAATATAATAAGAGAAAGTAGAAGAAATTTTGAAATAAATTTAAATAATTACGCTGATAGATATAAAAAATTAAAAAGTGAAGAAGATAAAATGAAAGGAAAAGATTAAATGGAAAAAATAAAAATATTTGCTTGCAGTGAAGCTTCGGAACCTTTTACAAAAGAAATCTGTGACTATTTAAAAATACCTATGGGAAAAATAAACAGAATGAAATTTAAAAATGATAATAATTTTGTACAAATACTAGAAACAGTAAGGGACTATGATGTATATTTAGTACAAAGCGCAACTCCTCCAGTAAATGAAAGAATAATGGAATTATTAATAACAATAGATGCAGCAAAAAGAGCATCAGCAAGAGAAATAAATGTTGTAATCCCATATTATATGTATTCTAGGTCAGACAAAAAAGATCAACCACGTGTACCTATAACGGCTAAACTTATGGCACAATTGATTGAGGCAGCAGGAGCTACAAGAGTAATAACTTGTGATTTGCATAATCCAGCAATACAAGCATATTTCAATAATATTAATTGCGATAGGCTTACAGCAGAAAGGCTTTTAGAAAAATATTTCGATGAAAAGAAATTGGAAAATAAAGTTATAGTTGCAACAGATGCTGGAAGTTCAAAAAAAGCGTATAAATATTCTACATTTTTTGGATGTCCTATTGCTATGCTAGATAAAAGGAGAGATGGAAATAATGATAAAGCAATTGGGACAACCATTATAGGAGATGTAAAAGGAAAAAATGCAATAATATTTGATGATGAAATTGATACGGCAGGTTCTATGATGGAAACTGTAAGAGTATTGAACGAATTTGGTGCAAAATCTGTTTATGCAGCTTGTACTCATGGAGTTCTATCAGGTCCAGCTATAGAAAGAATTAAAAATTCACCAATAAAAGAATTGGTTATAACAAATACAATTCCATTAACAGATGAAAAGAAAATTGATAAAATAAAGGTAGTGTCAATTGCACCTTTATTTGCTGAAACAATTAAAAGATTAAATGAGAAAAAGGCATTAGGGGAGCTATTAAAAAGCTTCGTATAAAACAGACTAAGAAAATTTATGATGTAAAAAGCGGTTCTTTTCAAAAAAGAATCGTTTTTTTTAGAAAAAATGAACCAAACAGGAAAGTAATACGTCTAATCAAAAAAGAATCGTTTTTTTTAGAAAAAATGAACCAAACAGGAAAGTAATACGTCTAATAGATGAAAAGGAGGATAAAATGGAGGATTTAGAGCTTGCAAAACAAGGTGATTATGAAGCCTTGGAAAGAGAGATAAACAAAATAAAATACAAGCTATACAAAACAGGAATGGCGATATTAAAAAATGATGAAGATGTTTGTGATGCTTTACAAGAAACATTAATTAGTATTTATAAAAATATTAAGAAATTAGAGAAAAATGAATACTTTTCAACATGGGCAATCAGAATTTTAATTAATAAGTGTAATGATATAATAAGAAAAAACAAAAAAATAACAAACATAAATGAAAAAATGCAGATTGATACAATAAATTATTATGAAATATATGAAAAAGAATCAACACTAGAACAAGTGCTAAATAAAATAGATGAAAATTTAAGATTAATAACAGTTTTATATTATTACAATGACTTATCAGTAAGTAAAATATCAGAAACTCTAAATATTCCAGAAGGAACGGTAAAATCAAGACTTGCAAGAGCAAGAATGAAAATTTATGAATTATTAAAAGATGAGGGAGGTGAATAAAAATGACAGAACAAGAAATTGATAAATTTATAAAAGAAAAATTAAATGAAGATAAAGTAATATCGAGAAATGCGGATAATTTGTTCAAAAAAAATTATAAGGGGGAGATTGAAATGGAAAATAAAAAATTTAATATATTAAAATACAAAAAGGCTTTAGCAACAGCAGCATGTTTGGTTGTACTTTTAGGAGGAGCAAATGTATATGCTTCTACAAATGGATATGGAAACATATTTTTCTTAGTAAAGTATTTGATTACTGGAAATAATGAAGCAAAGGAAAATGACGAAGTTTTATCAGATAGAGATATAACAATTTCATATGAAAATTTAAAAATTACAGATAAAATAACAATGAAGATTGAAAAATTACAAATAAAAGACGGAAAAGCAAAATTAATAACAAGAGTTGAAGAGAGTGAAAAAGATACACAAAATGTAACACCATTTATCTATAAAGTATATGACCAAGATGAAAAAGAATTAACAAATGCAACAAGTTCGAAATCAGTAGGAAATGATATATTATATGAGGATGACATAATTATAGAAAACTATAATGAAAATGTGAAAATTTTAAAATTAAAGATATACACACCTAAACAAGAATTATTAAAAGAAATAAAAATTGATATTGAAAATAAAACTGTTGAAGTTTCTGAAAACACTGAAGAATTAAAGAAAATTTCAGAAATAGAATTAAAAAAATATTTAGAAAAATATGCGGCATTAAATAGTTATGATGTTATTTTTGACAGAACAAGTTATGCAACAAAAGAAGAATGGCAAAATGCAATGAAGGTTGGAATTGCTACAAATTTAATTTATGAAAAAGAAACCAGCAATGGGGAAAATAGTGAAATAGTATATGGAGTAGATAAAGTTAATAAAGTTATAAAAGAATTTACAGGTGAAAATATATCTGGAAAAATTAAATTACCAGAGGATGGAACATTATATTATAATGAAAAAAATAAGGCTTATGAATATATGCCGGGTGATGGCGACGGATATGGAGATGCATTATGTATTAATATAGAAAACATAAAATATAATAATGGAATATATGAAGCAAAATTTACATATTGTTATCCAACAAATTCAGTATATGATTCAGGGGAGATAGATAAATTAGAAGTATATGAAACTACAATGAAATTTAAATTGAATAAAGATTATACATATACAAGATATTGTTTAGTAGATATTGATAAAATTGAATATAAAAAAATAAAAGAATCAGAATTCGATTATGAGGAGCCAGCAACAGGAACTATTGAAAATACAGGCAATTTGGAAAATACGAAAAACAATATGACTGAACAAAGTAATACATTAAGCAAAGATAATAAAGTAGAACAGGAAAATACCTCAAATTTATCTACAAAAAAAGATGAAAACACTACTATATCAAATTCAAATAAAGTAGACGAAAATACAACTTCATCAGATGATGAGTTAATAGGAAAATGGAATACGGTGAAAGTAATTGATATGCAATCAGGAGAAAGTTATGATAATTTAGCCCAATTTTTTGGAACATCTTATATAAGCTATGGAAGTAGTTTGGAATTGAAAAAAGACGGAAGCTTTATAGATGCAGTTTCTCCTGTAGTTGAAAATACACAGTCTACTGAAGGAACATATGAAATTTTAAGAAATTATTATAAAATGGGAGATTGCTATGTCGAATTAAAATATTCAGATGGAAAAACATTAATGATACAAAGAGTTACATATGATGAAACAGGAAATTGGTATTTAACATTTAATAGAGATAATATAAGTTATGAATTGAAAAAATAGTTATTTAAGCTATACATAGTATTTTCAGGATTAATACAAAAGTGAAAAATTAAATAAAAAAAATTTGTAAAAAAAAGAAGGAAAAACAAAATTTTTGAAGAATATATAAATTAGTACATAAAAAACAAAAGATATGTACAAAATAAAAATATTAACATAAAGAAAGAGGTGCTTAAAATGCAAATAACAGATGTACGTTTAAGAAAGGTAAATTCAGAAAACAGAATGAAAGCAGTTGCTTCTGTAACATTTGATAACGAATTCGTAATTCATGATATCAAAGTTATCGAAAGCCAAAATGGACTTTTCATTGCTATGCCTAGCAAAAAAACTCCAACAGGAGAATTCAAAGATATAGCTCATCCATTAAATCAAGAAACAAGAGAAAAAATAGAAAAAGCTATATTTGATGAATACAATGCTCCAGAGGCAGAAGGATCAGCTGAATAATAATATGAAAATTAATAATTCAGGCTTTTTAGGAATATAATTCCGAAAAGGTCTGGATTTTTTTGCCAAAATAAAGTATAATTTATGCAAAATATATCAAATAGATATTGTCTTTTGCAGACATTTAAGGAGAAAATGAACAGACGGGAGAAAATGGGTTTTATATGAGTTAGGACAGAAAAGACCCGTTTTCTTTTGGGAAGGAGAAAAAATGGAAAACAGAATAATAAAATTCTTAGCATATGACAAAAAAGTATCAATTATGTGTGCTGACTTGACGAAATTAGTAGAAGAAATAAGAAAAATACATGATTTAACTCCAACAGTAACAGCAGCAGCTGGTAGAGTGGCAACAGTAGCAGCAATGATGGCACATTTAGAAATAAAAGAAGAAACAGATAGTATAACAATACAAATAAAAGGAACAGGGCCAATTGGCAATATAGTTGCTATAGTAAACCTAGAAAATAAAAAAATGGCAAACATAAAAATGTATGTAGGAAATCCTCATGTAGAATTACCATTAAAACCTAATGGCAAAATAGATGTAGGAGGAGCAGTAGGACATCAAGGATATTTAAATGTTATAAAAGAAAATGAAGTTACAAATAGTAATTATAATGGATTGATACCTCTTGTATCTGGTGAAATTGCTGAAGATTTTACAGAATTTTTTGCAAAATCTGAACAAAAACCAACAGCTCTTGCATTAGGGGTACTTGTAAATAAAGATGGAGTAAAAAGAGCAGGGGGATATATAATAAATCCTATGCCTGATGCGACAGATGAAGAAATTGACAAAATCGAAGAAGCATTGAAAAATGCCAAGCCAATCTCTGAAATGTTAGATGATGGAATGACTTTAGAAGAAATTGCTAAAGTTGTAACAGGAGATAAAAAAATAGAAATATTAGAACAAGATTTAAATGTTACATATAAATGTAATTGTAGTAAAGAAAAAATAGAAAGAGGCATAATATCACTTGGAAAAGAAGAAATATCCAAAATAATAGAAGAAGATGGAAAGCTAGAAGCAGAATGTCATTTTTGCCATACAAAATATAATTTTTCAAAAGAAGAACTTGAACAAATAGAAAAAGGAGCAAAGTAAAATGATAATAGATAAAATAGAAGAATTTTGCTTGAAAATATTAGAAAAAATAGGATTAAAAGGTCTTGCATCTTGGTATAGAAAACATCAAGAAGGAATGAGATACTTAGTATTTGGGGCTTTGTCAACAATTGTTAATATAGCAGTGTATTCAATATTTTCAGCAATATTATTAAAAGGACTATCCAATGAAACATTAAAAGTAAATATAAGTGAAATAGTTGCTTTTATTGCGGCTGTGCTTTTCGCGTACATAACAAATAAATTATATGTATTTAATAGTAAAACTAATGGAATAAAAGAATTAGCAAGAGAAATCGGGTCATTTTTAGGTTGCAGAATTTTTACGGAAATAATAAGTATTTTAATGATGAATGCGGCTGTATGGCTTAGCATAAATGACATATTAATGAAAGTTATCTCTAATATAGTTGTAATAATATTAAATTTTGTTTTTAGTAAGATTTTAATTTTTAAAGGAAAAAAATAATTTGCCTAAAAATGGGACCAAAAAGAACCGGTCCTAATGGGGAAAATGGAACCAAAAAGAAAGGAAAAAATATGGAAAATAACTGGTTTAACAAAACTGTTCAAGAAACAGAACAAAATCTTGAAACAAACATTCAAACAGGGTTAACACAAGAAAAAATAAACAAAAAGCTTGCAAAATATGGTTTAAATGAATTGCAAGGACAAAAGAAAAAAAGCTTATTCATAAAATTTTTAGAACAATTTAAAGATTTTATGATAATAATACTAATATTTGCAGCAATAATATCTGGAGCAATATCAATAGCACAAGGCGAAGCTATAACAGATTCTATAATAATACTTATTGTAGTTATAGTAAATAGTATAATAGGAGTAGCCCAAGAAGCAAAGGCTGAAAAATCATTAGAAGCACTTCAAAAATTGAGTGGACATGAAGCAAAGGTGATAAGAGATGGAAAATTGCAAGTTGTACCAGCAAAAGATCTAGTTCCAGGAGATATTGTTGTATTAGAAACAGGAGATTATGTTCCAGCAGATTTAAGGATAATAGAAGCAGTAAATTTAAAATCACAGGAATCGTCTTTAACTGGAGAATCAGTACCTGTTGAAAAGCAAGCAAGTAAAATTGAGGAAAAAGATGTTCCAATAGGAGATAGAACAAATATGCTATTTTCTTCAAGTTTAATTACTTATGGTAGAGGAAAAGCAATAGTTGTCGAAACTGGAATGAAAACTGAAGTTGGAAAAATAGCAGGAATGTTATCAAATCAAGAAGAAAAAGAAACTCCACTTCAAGAAAAATTAAATAATTTAGGAAAAACGCTTGGAATTGCGGCAATTATTATATGTGTAATAATTTTTGCAGCAGGCTTAATACAAGGAAAACCAGCAGTATCAATGTTTATGACAGCAGTAAGTTTAGCAGTTGCAGCAATTCCAGAAGGGTTAGCAGCAGTATCTACAATTGTTTTAGCTATTGGAGTTCAAAAGATGGTAAAGAAAAATGCAATAGTGAAGCATTTGCCAGCAGTTGAAACTTTAGGAAGCAGTTCTGTTATATGTTCAGATAAAACAGGAACTTTAACGCAAAATAAAATGACTGTTCAAAAAATGTATGTAAATGATGTAACATATGACATGACAAATATTGAAGATATAACAAAATATGAAAATGCAAATCAAGAGATAAAATTATTAGTATATAATGGAATGTTATGTAATGATACTAAAATTTCAGATAATGGAGAATTAAAAGGAGATCCAACAGAAACAGCACTTGTGGATGTAGCTTTAAAACTAGGTTTTACTAAAAATATATATGATGATATGCCAAGAGTAGATGAAATACCTTTTGACTCAGAAAGAAAGCTGATGACAACAGTACACAAAGTAAATAATAAATATATAGTATTTACAAAAGGTGGAATTGATGAGTTATTATCAATTTGCAATTCTTATATATTAAATGGTGAACAAAGAACAGATTTACAAAACTTTAGACATAGAATTAATGAAATAAATGAAACAATGGCAAAAGATGCATTAAGAGTCTTAGGCTTTGCATATAAAGAACTAGACTATAAACCGTCTATCCAAGAATTAGAAAACGATTTAACATTTGTTGGAATGTATGGAATGATTGACCCTCCAAGAGATGAGGCAAAACTTGCTGTAGAAAAATGTAAATCAGCAGGAATAAAAACTGTTATGATTACAGGGGATCACAAAATTACAGCCATAGCAATTGCCAAAAAATTAGGAATATTGGAAAATGAAGATGAAGCAATAACTGGAACAGAGCTTGATAAAATATCTGATGAACAATTAGAAAAAGACATAAAAAAATATTCAGTATATGCAAGAGTTGCACCAGAACATAAAGTAAGAATTGTAAAAGCTTGGCAAAAAAATGGAGAAATAGTTGCAATGACAGGTGATGGAGTTAATGATAGCCCAGCTTTGAAACAGGCCGATATTGGATGCGCAATGGGAATTGTTGGAACTGATGTTGCAAAAGAAGCGGCAGATGTAATTTTAACAGACGATAATTTTGCAACAGTTGTATCAGCGGTAGAAGAGGGAAGAAGAATATATGAGAATATTTTAAAAGTTATTCAATTTTTGCTTTCAAGTAATATTGGTGAAATCGTAGTATTACTTTTAGCAACTCTTGGTACAGGATTTTTTGCAAAATGGTTTGGAATTACAGATATTGCGCACCTTGAGATTTTAATGCCAATTCATATTTTATGGATAAACTTAGTTACAGATTCGCTTCCAGCTCTGGCTTTAGCATTTGACCCAGCAAATAAAAATATAATGGAAAGAAAACCCACAAAAACAGGCAAAGGAATATTTACAAAATCAATGACATTTAGAATTATTTATCAAGGAATAATGATTGGTATTTTAACTTTAGCAGCTTTTATGATAGGACTTGCTACAACAAATACTCCAATAGATGGTCTAACATTAGATGAATCAAAAATAGAAGTTGGTCAAACTATGGCATTCATTGTACTTGCATTATCTGAACTTGTTCATGTATTTAACATTAGAGATAATAGAAAATCTATATTTAAAACAGGAATTTGGGGAAATATGAAACTTATTGGAGCTATTGTAATGTCAGCATTATTGATGCTTGTTATTTTATTTGTTCCAGCTTTAAGGGCAATATTTAGTATACCAGTTTTACCTACAGGTAATATTGTAGAGGTAATTTGCTTGGTATTTGCTCCTATTGTTATTGTTGAAATTTTTAAGTTTTTTAGAATTAATTCTTTTGAAGATGAAGAATAGAGGCACGAAAATTTGAAAATAATAATACAATAATATTGACGTACATTAAAACGTATGCTATACTATTGATAGGAGGTGTATGAATATGACCAACATAAATATTACCAATTTTAGAAAGGATATATATTCTTTATTAGAACAAACAATAAATTTCAATGAACCAATTAATATATCAACTAAAAATGGAAATGCCGTGGTTTTATCAGAAGAAGATTATAATAGTTTAATAGAAACACTATATATTATGTCTGTACCAAATCTAAAAGATGAAATTATCAAAAGAGCGAATGATAAAGATGAAAATTTTATTAGCGAAGAAGAGGTGGAGTGGTAAGAAGTGTATAAAGTAGAATATCATAAATCTGCAATAAAAGATATAGCAAAATTGAAAGAAAGCAATTTAGCTAATAAGGCTAAAAAGTTAATTGATGTAATAAAAGAAAATCCATTTCAAAATCCTCCACCATATGAAAAGTTGACAGGAGATTTGAAAGGTTTGTATTCACGAAGAATTAATATACAACACAGATTAGTGTATAAAGTAAAAGAAAGTGAGAAAAAAATACAAATTTTAAGTATGTGGACACATTATGAAAATATATAACAAAAAAACCGTAAAATCAATTGATTTTACGGTTTTTACTTTGGCAGGAGTAGAAGGATTCGAACCCTCACAAGCGGTTTTGGAGACCGATGTGCTACCATTGACACTATACTCCTATGAAAATTACCTTCTAATAATAACATAAAAAAATAAAAAAAACAATACTTTTTAAAAAATTTTTATTGTGGACGGTCCTTTTCGATAAAAGAACCGTCCACAATTCAAAAAACTAGCAACATCCGCCTCTATTTCCACCGCAACAGCAGAATATAAGAAGAATAAGAATTATAATCCAGCAGCAGTCATCACCAAATCCGAATCCACAGCCGCATCCACCTCTATTTTCTGGCATAATCATTCACCACCTTTCAAAAAATACTAAATTTTAAGTATTAGCAGCAATTGGATTGTGGGCCTTGGTTACAGCAACCTCTGTTTCCACATCCGCCACAGAAAAGGAGTAAGAAAAGAATAATGAACCAAAGAATTTCGTCATTGTTACAGCACATATAAGAAACCTCCTTGCTTAAAAATTTTCAAGTTTTTTTACTTTCGTATGATATATAATATGAATTAAAAAAAATTGTGTTACAGTAGTTGAAAACATAAATTTTTAATGATATAATTTTTTTGTATTTCGCGAGGTGACCCATTTGGACCCATTGCGACCCATTTGGACCCATTTGGACCGGTTCTTTTTGGGTCATAGTTTGATAAATAATTTAAATAGAAAAAATGGACCCAAAAAGAACCGGTCCAAATGGGTCCAAATGGGTCGCAATGGGTCACAATGGGGCACCTCGCGAAAAAAGAAAGGATGAAATTTTATGGGAAACATAGTATTATTAGATGATTTAACAATAAACAAAATAGCAGCTGGAGAGGTTATAGAAAGACCAGCATCTGTAATAAAAGAAATGGTTGAAAACTCAATAGATGCAGGAGCAACACATGTAACAATAGAGATAAAAAATGGAGGAATTTCATTTATAAGAATTACAGATAATGGAAAAGGAATTGCAAAAGATGATGTGGAACTTGCGTTTGAACGTCACGCAACAAGCAAAATAAGGACGGCAGACGATTTAGATACAGTAAAATCAATGGGGTTTAGAGGTGAAGCATTAGCAAGTATTGCAGCAATTGCAAATGTTGAGCTTGTAAGTAAAACAGAAGAAGAACATATTGGAAACAGGATAGTAGTTGAAGGTGGAGATGTTTTATCACTTGATGAAATTGGATGTTCAAAGGGAACAACCATTACAGTAAGGAATCTATTTTTCAATACGCCTGTAAGATATAAATTCCTAAAAAAAGATTTTACAGAATCTGGGTATATTGAAGATGTTGTAACAAGAATAGCATTAGTGCATCCAGAAATAGCAATAAAATTTATAAATTCAGGTAAAATTGTACTTCAAACAAATGGAAATGGAAATTTAACAGATGTAATATATAGTATATTTGGAAAAGAAGTAGCAAGTAATGTAATAAATGTAGACTATGAATACGAATATATGAAAATAAAAGGAGTAATTGGTAAACCTACTATTGCAAGGTCTAATAGGTCTAATCAAATATTCTTTGTAAATAAAAGATATATAAAAGATAAAACACTTTCTTCGGCTGTCGAACAAGCATTTAAAGGAATGCTTCCAATAGGAAAATTTGCATTTTTAGTGCTTGATATAGAAATGCCACCAGCAAAAGTGGATGTAAATGTACACCCAGCTAAATTGGAAGTAAGATTTGAAGATGAAAGCATTGCATTTAAGTCAATGTTTCATGCTATAAAAGATACTTTGTTAAATGCTGGATTTATGACAGACAGGGAAAAAACAGAAGAAATAAAAAAGGCAAATGAAAATGCATTCAAAATTGAAAATGCAAGTGAACTTGCAAAAAACACATATACAATAGGAAATACGAACATAACAGGAAATATTGTGGAAGATGTTTTTAATAGTAGAAAAGAAATGAATGATGTAAAACCCGTAAATTCAGTGCTTGAAAATAAAACGGTAATGTCAAACCAAGACATATTTAACAAGTTAAAATCTTTACAAGAAGATTTGAAAAAAGAAGTTGAGCAAAATCCTAACTTACAGTTAACAGATACATATAAAGAAATGGAACAAAAGTACAATGAAATAATAACTCCGGTTGTAGAGCAAGAAAGCAAGGTAGAAAATCCAGCACCTTTACAAAATGAAAATAATAAAAAAATAGATGCTGAAAATTTAGAAAATGAAACAATAATACCAATTGTTTTTAAAGGTGAAGATGAAGAGGAAAAACAAAATGAAGAGGTTTTAAATGAAGAAGAAACATCTTATGGTCAAAATAATGATGAAAACATAGCCCAAGATGTAAATACAATTCAAAGTGAAACTATTGACACAAAAATGCCAAGTGAACCAATAGTACAAGAAGAAGCTCCAAAGGAACCAACTCAAGAAAAAACTCCATTACAAGAAAGCAAAGAAAAAATACTATCATTTGAAGAAATGTATAAGGAATTATTTGGTAAAGAACCATATGGCGGAAGAAAACAACCAGAAATAGAAAAAGAGGAAGATTCTGGATTTTATGCACTTGATGATAATATGGAAGATAAAAATGTATCAATATTTGAAAGCAATAGCGATGCACAAAAAATACAATACCAATTTATAGGAATAGCATTTAATACATATATTATTTTAGAAATTGAAAATGAATTGTATATAATGGACCAACATGCGGCACATGAAAGAATAATGTACGAAAAAGTAAAGAAAAATTTCTTTAGCCAAGGTGGAGAAAAAGCTTCGCAACTATTGTTACTTCCAGATATAATCACTTTAACACATAAAGAGATGGATATAGCTAAAGATAATATGGCAATGTTTAGACAAGCTGGATTTATTTTAGATGAGTTTGGAGAAAATACTATAAAATTGTCGGGAGTTCCAGATGTATGTGTTGACCTAGATACAGAAGAATTGTTTAAAGAAACTTTAGATGAGATAAATACTGTTGCTAGAACTGCAAAACAAGAAAAAGAGGAAAAGTTTTTGGCTACAGTTGCTTGTAAAGCCGCTGTTAAAGCTCATATGCAACTTACTAAAGAAGAAGTTGATAGCTTGATGGCAAAACTTTTAGAACTTCCAAATCCTTTCACTTGCCCTCATGGAAGACCTACTGTTATTAAAATGTCTAAGTATGAGATTGAGAGAAAGTTTGCAAGGAAATAGAAAAAATATTGATATTTTAGTAAATATGTATTAAAATAGAATAAAATAAATCCAATAGGAGGATGGCAATATGAAAGAACTAATACTAGGACTTTTCCTAGCAGTCTCAACTGTTGTTATTGTTTTTGGTGCAATTCTTTGGGGATTTGTATTTATCCTCACAAGATAATAAATAATTTTTTATTATCTATGGCTAAAAAATCTCTGTGCTTTTGTAATACAGGCACAGAGATTTTTCTATGCAATATTGTAAAATACAAAATAAAGTTTTTTATTCGGCCTTGAAAACAATATTAAAATAGTGTATAATAAAAAAGACTTGGGGGTGTAATGGTTTCGACACTACACAAGAAAGATAAAAAGCGAGTAGTGGATGGTTGCTTCGGCCACTGTAAAAAAGCAAAAATAAAAATAAACGCTGATAATACAGAATTAGCATACGCTGCCTAGTCGCGGCGTCGCCTTGTTTTATGTTCCTACGCATAAAATAAAGGTGTTATAATTGTAGGACACGAATCTATTAAGTGCTTTGGTAATAGAGGGTATTAAAAAAGCTATATTTAAATTAAGCACGTTTGCTTGCGTAATTTAAATGAATAAAAATAGCAAACTGCACTCGGAGAAATTTATGTGGAATGTATAGTGGACAGGAGTTCGATTCTCCTCACCTCCACCAAATGATTTATTTCCCAGCTTTTATTTTCTTAAATTCCCAAATTCAAAAAAATTAATTTTTGAGAAGTGGAGGACGGAGTATTTCGTTCCCAAAAAATAGTTTGCAAACATCAAAAAAAATGTTATAATAGAAATAGCGGAAAAAACATTTGATGAAAGAAGATGATGTAAATGAACAAAAAAATAAAATATATAATAATCATATTATTAGCAATCTTAATAATAGCAGCAATAACAATATTTATAATTCTAAAAAATCAAACCCAAGAAGTAAATCAAGAAATAAATAAAGAGCCGAAACAAGAAGAAGAAAATGTACTAGTAATAGGAATGGAAAAAAATGAGCAGCAAAATGAAGCACCACAAAACACAACAGAGCTAGGAACACAGCCACAAGAACCAGCCAAAAATCAGGTAACACCATCGACAAACACATCAGTTCAACCAGAACCTGAGCCAGAACCAGAGCAGCCAAAAGATGCATCAACACTAACACAAGAAATATATGACATGAATACAACAATAGGAAAATTATATATACCAAAAACTAAAATAAACATATCAGTATATAGCAATTCAGATACCAAAAAGATGGAAAAAATGCCAGCATTTTTATATACATCAGGAGGACTAAACCAAACAGGAATAACACTATTTGTTGGTCATAATAAAAGAAATGGTAAAATATTTTCAAATAACAAAAAATTAGAAGTAGGAGATGTATTTTATTTTACAGACTATAACGGAATTAAGAAAAAATACACGATATATTCAAAATTTATAACAACATCAGATGATACATCATACTTAAATACGAATGTAGATAGCCCAACAATTGTACTATCATGTTGTACAGACGCAAGTGACGATAATAGAATAATAGTAATAGGGAGAGCAGATTAAATATGAAAAAAAAGAAAGTATTGTTCATATCAAGTACAGGGGGCCATCTAAATGAATTACTACAGTTGAAACCATTATTTGAAAAGTATGATTATAACATAATTACAGAAAAAGACAAAACAAATGAATATTTAAAAGAAAAATATGGCAAAAGAGTGAAATACTTGCCATATGGAACAAGGAGCCACCTATTAAAATATATTTTTATATATTTTTACTTAATACTGAAAACCATATATTTATATTTTTTAATACGCCCAAAAGTAATAATAACAACCGGAACACATACAGCTGGGCCTATGTGTTATTTAGGCAAAATATTTGGAAGCAAAATTATATACATAGAAACATTTGCAAATATTAATAAAAAGACTGCTACCGGAAGGCTTATATATCCAATTGCTGATTTATTTATTGTGCAGTGGGAAGAAATGCTAAAACTTTACCCTAAAGCAGTATATGGTGGTTCAATTTTTTAGGAGTTCATTAGCGATGTACTCAAAAGACCCGGTCCCAGAAGAACATAGTACCAAAAAGCCCAGGCCCCAAAAGAACATAGTACAAAAAAGGAGAAAAAATGATTTTAGTATTATTAGGAACACAACATAATGAATTTATAAGATTAATAAAAGAAGTAGAAAAATGCATAAATACTGGAACAATAAAAGAAAAAGTAATAGTACAAGCAGGATTTACCAAATATAAAAGTGATAAAATGGAAACATTTGACATGATTTCAAATGAGAAGCTTACAAAATATGTAGATGAGGCAACTTTGGTAATAACACATGGTGGAGTAGGTTCGATAATAATGGCCTTGGAGAAGGGGAAAAAAGTTATTGCTGTTCCAAGGTTGCATGAGTACGGTGAGCATGTAAATGACCATCAAAGGCAAATTATAAAAGTATTTAGTGAAAAGAAATATTTGATAGGTATCGAAAATGTTGATGAATTAGAAGAGGCAATAAAAAATATAGCAAAATTTGAACCAGCAAAATATGAAAATAATAATCAAAAGATGATAAATATAATAGAAAATTTTATAGAAAAAATTTAAAATGGATGTGAATATTAATGGAAAACGGAAACATAAGTAACCTTAACCCAGAAGTTACAAGTGCCCAAGAAGAAAGAATGGAAACTACTTTAAGACCTCAGACACTTGATGAATATATTGGACAAACAAAAGTTAAAGAAAGTATGAAAATTTATATAGAAGCGGCCAAAAAAAGAAAAGAACCGCTTGACCACTGTTTATTTTATGGCCCTCCAGGGCTTGGAAAGACTACAATTTCTGGAATAATCGCAAATGAAATGCATTCTAAAATAAGAATTACTTCAGGTCCAGCAATTGAAAAGCCTGGAGATTTAGCAGGAATTTTAACAAGTTTAGAAGAATATGATGTTTTATTTATTGATGAAATACATAGATTAAGCAAAGTTGTTGAAGAAATTTTGTATCCGGCTTTAGAGGATTTTGTTCTAGATATTACGATAGGCAAAGGTTCTGATGCAAAATCTATAAGACTAGACTTACCAAAATTTACATTAATCGGGGCCACGACTAAAGCTGGTTCTCTTACAACACCTTTGAGAGATAGATTTGGAATTGTACAAAAACTAGAATTGTATTCAGTTGAAGATTTGAGTACAATTATTAGGCGTTCAAGTAAAATTTTAGGTTTAGAAATAGATTATGATGCAAGTATAGAAATTGCAAGGAGAGCAAGGGGAACTCCTAGAATAGCTAATAGATTACTAAAAAGAGTTAGAGATTTTTCTTTGGTTTTGTCAAATGGAAAAATAGATTTGAAAATTGCAAAATATGCATTAAATCAGCTTGAAATTGATGAACTTGGATTGGAAGAAACTGATAGAAGAATGTTATCTACAATGATTACTCAATATTCTGGTAGACCTGTTGGAATAGAAGCTTTAGCGGCATCTTTAGGCGAAGAAATTGACACTATTGAAGATGTATATGAGCCATATTTATTGCAAATTGGCTTTATTGCAAGAACTCCCAAGGGAAGAGTTGTTTTGCCAGCGGCTTATGAACATTTGGGGTATGAATATTAAAAAATGGTAAAAAAGGAGAAACAAAAATGAAGTTATTAATGCATACATTATGTTAATATTGCATAATAAAATAGAAGGAGGTATGGATGGAAAAGTTAGAATTAAACTTTAATGAAATTGTAAATATGATTGAAATTAGAAGAAATAATGCTTATAAAAAGATTAATGAGGAACTAATATCTTTATATTGGGATTTTGGAAAATATATAAGTGAAAAAGTAAATGATTCTAATTGGGGAGATAAAATTGTTGATAAATTAGTAGAATTTATGAAAAGAGAATATCCTACAATGAGGGGATTTAATAGATCAGGAATATATAGAATGAAACAATTTTATGAAACATATAAAGATAATAAAATTGTCGCTCCACTGGTGAAACAAATTAGTTGGACACATAATGTTATGATATTAGGCGCTACTAATTCGATAGAAGAAAAAGAATTTTATATAAAAATGTGTATAAAAAACAATTATTCAAAAAGAGAATTGGATAGACAGATGGCAAGTGGATATTTTCAGAGATATATGTTATCAAATGGTAAAGCAAATCAAAGTTTAGAAAAAGCTACAGGAGAAGAAGATTACCCAAACACTAAAATATTAGATACTTATAGTTTAGAATTTTTAGATTTACCAAATCAATATTCAGAAAAAGACTTGAAAAAGGCAATTATTTCTAATATGAAAGATTTTATATTAGAGATAGGAAAAGATTTTACTTATGTAGGTGAAGAATATAAAGTGCAAGTAGGTAACGAAGATTTTTATATTGATTTATTATTTTATAACAGAACATTAAGCTGTTTAGTTGCATTTGAACTTAAAATTGGAAAGTTTAAACCAGAATATATATCAAAAATGGATTTTTATTTGGAAGCATTAGATAGACAAGAAAAAAAGAAAAATGAAAATCCAAGTGTAGGAGTAATTTTATGTGCAAGTAAAGATAAACAAGTTGTTGAATATGCAATGAGTAGAAGCATGTCGCCTACTATGGTGTCTCAATATACTTTAAAATTGATAGATAAAAAATTATTAGAAGAAAAATTAAAAGAGATTAATGATATTGTAGAAGAAAATAATAATAAGGAAGAGAAATAAAATTGCGGTCTTAAGTAGATATTGCAGAAGAAGATAGATATTCTAAGCAAATTGCAAAAAATAAAAGTTCACATAAATCATCATTTATAAATATAATATACTAATGGTTAAAAAATAACTATTAATATATTAAAGGTGGTGAACTTTATGGAAGAATATACTTGTAGAAGAACTTGTAGGGGAACATGTATAGCAGAAGTATTGATAAGTATAGCTGTAGGAATAATTGCAGGAATAGTATTTACAAATGGATTACTTGCAAGTGTAACTAATTTGGCAATTATAGCTTTAATAGCAACAGGTGTTGTATCAATAATATTTACACTATTAATATTAGGAGCAAAAGCATTTGGAAAATGCAACGGATTTGAAAGATGCATATGTAAACTCGGTGGCTGTGTACTTGCATCAATAATTGGAACATTACTTGTAGGAACAGCTTTATTAATTATACAAATTTCAGTAGAAGCAATTGTTTCAATATTAGGAGTTGGATTTTTAGCATTTTTCTTTGTATGGATGGTTTTGTCTATTGTATCTTTGGTTGGATGTTTAATTAGAGATATTTGTAGATAGGTAATATAAATGTAGGCTTTTTATGATGGTTTGATATCGTAAAAAGCCTTAAATTATGTAGCTTGATTAGGAAATAGGTAAAATATGGAAAATATAATTAAAAATGGCTTTTTTCATTGAAAATATTGCATAATTATGCTATAATTACACATAGTAGCGAATGCTATCAGCAAAAAAGAAACATTTTTAGGAGGAAAAAGGCATGAAGATGGCGATTTTCACAGCAGCAGCGATTGGGACAATTGGAATATATGGTGTAGTTAAAAATTATGCTGTAAATTCTATGGGGGAGCTGAAATATCGGCTCAGAAAAGCCAAAAAGAGATATGAGCTAATTTCTCAATGCAAAGGAGGAGGCAAGGAAATTAGTGAGTGTACAAAGAAAGAGATTGAAGATCTTGAAAGAAAGATCCAAAATTTCTGGGGAAAATCCTTAATAAATATCCACCAGCCTAGCTGGTGGTTTTTCAAATTCGCCCATAGGGCTTTTCTACTAGCCACGTCTAAAGA
>CAKPDO010000001.1 GCA_934148985.1 uncultured Clostridia bacterium | reverse complement strand
TTCTGCTACGCAACTATTAAGGTGATAATTAATAATTTTTACTTACTTTGCTTTCAGCTTTTGCAAAGCTCTCTTAAAGATATTATATTATTTATTTTGTCCTTAATTTTGTTTTTATTTATTATCATTATTATGTAATATATATTAGCATATTTCTATCTTCTTTGCAATAGTTACATTCTTAAAAATTAATTTTTTCTTTTATCCAATTTTCAACATCTTCTATTGGCATTCTAACTTGTTCCATTGTATCTCTATCTCTAATTGTTACTTGATTATCCTCTAAAGTATCAAAATCAACAGTTACGCAATATGGAGTTCCGATTTCGTCTTCTCTTCTATAACGTTTTCCTATTGAACCAGCTTCATCATAATCGCACATGAAAGTTTTTGCTAATTTGTCATGTACTTCTACGGCTTTTGCTGATAGTTTTTTAGATAATGGTAAAACAGCTAATTTGTAAGGTGCTAAAGCTGGATGTAAATGTAAAACTGTTCTTGTGTCTCCCTCTGAAACTTCTTGTTCATCATATGAGTTACATAAAAACATTAATATTAATCTATCTACACCAACTGATGGTTCTATTACAAATGGTACATATTTTTCGCCTGTATCTGGGTCTTGATATGTTAAGTCTTGTTTTGTTGCTTCCATATGTCTTGATAAGTCATAGTTTGTTCTATCGGCAATTCCCCAAACTTCTCCCCATCCAAATGGGAATTTGTATTCAATGTCAGCTGTTGCTTTGCTGTAGAATGATAGTTCTTCTTTTGTATGATTCCTAAATCTTACATCTTCTTTTTTAGCTCCTAATGATATTAAGAAGTTATAGCAATATTCTTTCCAGTATTCATGCCATTCTAAATCTGTATCAGGTTTGCAGAAAAATTCTATTTCCATTTGTTCAAATTCACGTGTTCTGAATATGAAGTTTCCAGGTGTTATTTCATTTCTAAATGCTTTACCCTGTTGGCAAATTCCCATTGGTAGCTTTCTTCTTGTTGTTCTTAGAACATTTTTAAAATTTACAAATATTCCTTGAGCTGTTTCTGGACGTAAATATATTTCTGATTTTGCATCTTCTGTTACTCCTTGGAATGTTTTAAACATTAAATTGAATTTTCTAATTGATGTATAATTTAATTTTCCACAGTTAGGACATACTATATTATTATCATTTATATATTTTACTGTTTCTTCATCTGACCAACCATCAGCTATTACATCTTTTCCATTTTTTGCTGCCCATTCTTCTATTAGCTTATCTGCTCTATGTCTTGTTTTACAATCTTTGCAATCTATTAAAGGGTCTGAAAAACTTGCTACATGCCCTGTTGTTACCCACACTTGTGGATTCATTAATATTGCTGTATCTAATCCCACATTATATTTGTTTTCTTGTACCATTTTTTTCATCCAAGCTTTTTTTATATTATTTTTTAATTCTACACCTAATGGTCCATAATCCCAAGTGTTTGAAAGTCCACCATATATTTCTGAACCAGGATATACATATCCTCTTGCTTTGCATAGGTTAACTATTTTTTCCATTGAATCTAGCATCTTTTTTCTCCCTTTCTTTTCTCCTTTTTAATGTTTTTAGTTATATCACATTTTCCGCTTCTTATCAAGTAATTATATCCATTTTTTATGATTTTTTTATATGTTTTTACAAGCTTTTACTTTTATTATCTTTCTATCTTGAACTTTTTCAATTTTATATGTTATTTTTTCTGTTTCGACTACTGGTTTTTCTCCATCTTTTGGAATTCTGTCTAATTTTTTTATTAAATATCCGCCAAGGGTATCTACATCATCATCTTCTATGTCTATATCTAAAAATTTTTCTACATCATATAAAGCAACACTTGCATCAATCAAAAATGTATTATTATCTATTTTTTTGAATTTATCTGTTTCTTTGTCATACTCATCGTAAATTTCGCCAACTATTTCTTCTAATATATCCTCCATTGTAACCATTCCAGCTGTTCCACCATACTCATCTAATACAATTGCAATTTGTTTTTTATCTTTTCTAAGTTCTTGGAACAATTCATTTACTCTTTTAGTTTCAGATACAAAATATGCTTCTTTCACTAATGATTTTATTTTTGAATTTTTATTTTTTGTAGAAATTAAAAGGTCTTTTATATATACTACACCTTTTATATTATCCATATTTTCATCATATACAGGAATTCTGCTATATCTCATATCTTCTGAAAGTCTTTCAATAACTTCAGATATTGTTGTATCAATATCAATTGCAAATATTTTATTACGTGGCACCATTATTTCAGAAACAAATTTATCATTAAATTCAAATACATTATTTATCATTTCTTTTTCTTCTTCTTCAATTGTTCCTTTTTCTTCTCCAACATCTACCATCATCCTTATTTCTTCTTCTGTAACATTATCTTCTTCCTCTCCTGTTACTCCAAATAATTTAGACACAATATTCGTTGAAAATGTCAAAAATCTAACAAATGGTGCTGTTATTATTGAAATTGTCTTTATTACACCAATACTTGCAAATGAAATTTTTTCATAATATTTCATTGCTAATCTCTTTGGAACTAGTTCTCCAAATACGAGTGTAAAATATGATAAAATTATTGTTATAATTATTATTGATACACTTTTCCATGTTGATAATTGAACACTTGGTATCCATGTATTTAACATCGGAGCAAGTTTATCTGCAAATGTATCTGATGCAAAAGCACTTGATAAAAATCCTGCAAGAGTTACTCCTATTTGTATAGTTGCTAAAAATTTGCTTGGATTTTTTAGCATATTTTGAATTTTTTTTGCCTTTTTATTTCCATCTTTTACTTGTACTTCTATCTTAGCATCATTTAACGATATAAATGCTATTTCAGCTGCTGCAAAAAATGCATTTATTAAAATCAAAATTATTAAAATTATTATACTTCCTGTCATTTTCTCTCTCCTAATATTTTATTTCTAAAATAATTCTTTTTATTAATTGTTTAAAATTTCTTATTTTTATGTTTTTGGCAACTTTCCTTCTTTTTAGTTCTTTTATTGCCCAATTTCTATTTTCTTCATTTAAATCTGATATTCCAGTAAGTAATGAGTTTGTTATAAAAATAGCGACATTTTCTTTTGTTCTTTTATTTAGATTCATTTTTTCTAATTCTTTCATAATGTTATCATAGTGTGTAATTTTATCTTCTATTTTCTTTTTTTCTTTTTGAATATCAGTATTTCTCATTATGCTATTTTGACTTTGAACATAAAAATATTCATATTTGTCTATTGAAACCATGCTTTTTGCCTTTAAAATAATTAATGGCATTGTCCTAAAATCTTCATGATACATTTTACTTGGAAATTCCATCATCAAACTTTTCTTTATTGCATAATTCCACAAGCAATCTATTAAATTATCTTTTCCGAACAATAAATTAAATCCCTCTTCACCTGTAGCAATTTCGAATTTAACACTTTTTTCTTGTTTTAACTTATTTCCATCAGCATCTACAAATACTGGGTTCCATTTTATCAGTTCTATTTTTTTGTTTGTATATTCTTGAATATCTTTTAAAAGACTTCTAGATATATAGTCATCACTATCTACAAATATTATGTATTCGCCTTTTGACATTTTTACACCTAAATTTCTCGCATCTGAAACTCCCGAGTTTTCTTTATAAAAATATCTAATTTTGTTTTCATATTTTTCAAGCTCATCTTTCAAATTATCATTTGAACCATCATCAACTACTATTATTTCATAGTCTATATCACTTTTTTCCTGATTTAATATTGATTCAATTGCTTTTCCTATAGTTTTTCTTGCATTGTATGCTGGAATAATAAAACTTATCATATAATGAATTTCTTCTCCCTCATTTTATAATTTCATTTAATTTTTTTATTATATTTTCATTGTATTCTTCTGGATTAAATTTCTCCATTTTATATCCATTTTGTAAATATTCTTTCATTCCTTTATATACACCATCTTCTGATTTTGGAACAACTATTCCAAATTTACCATCTATATCATTTTTACTATCTGACACATCTGTTGTTATTATTGGCTTTTCTAGAATCAAACTTTCTATAAATACTACAGGATATCCCTCAAAATCCGAAGACATCAGTAAACAATCTGCATTTTTTAAGTAAGGATATGGATTTTTTTTCTTGCCTAAGAATACTATATTTTTTACATTTTTGCAATTCTTCCTATATTCTTCTCCGTCTGGTCCATCTCCAATTAAAACAACCCTGAATGAAAATCCATCACTATTCAATCTTTTTGTTGCGTTTACTATTCTGCTTATTCTTTTTTGCTTCTCATCATGTCTTCCTAAATTTATAAATGTTATTATGTCATCTTTTTTGAAATCCTGTACATCTTCTTCTGCCATTTTTTCTATTTTTTGATAGTCTATTAAATTATTACAATATACACATCTATTAGCTAAATTTTCAAATTTTTTTATAAATACATTTTTATCATGTTCAGATACAAATACTATCTTTTTAAATTCTTCTACCTTTATTTCTTTAAAGAAATTTTTATATTTTTTTTCATCATTTTCATAAAAACTCATATAATCATTATGTACCCATAAACAATTATTTTTGCTTGCATTTCTTGCTATAAATGATGCCGATAAACTATATGTTGCATAACATGCCGAAAAATCAAATTTATTTTTGTATTTAAGTTTAAATAATTGTTGTTTAATAAAATTAATCATTTTTCTTACTAATTTTATTTTACAATTATTAGGTTTGTATGTAATAATTTTTACATCATCTGGTAAATTTTTTAAGAATATCCCCTCTTTTTTTTCTAGTGATATAGTTACATCAAAATCCAAATGTATTTTTTTTATAAGTGTTATTAAAGCTGTTTCTATTCCTCCAACATCCAATGAATATGCTGAAATTAATATTTTTTTCATTTTCAATCTTGTTCCTTTGCTTGAATTTTTATACTTTTTTTACTTTTTCAAAAGCTTTATCAATATTTTCTTTTTTATATCCTTTTTTCATTAAATACATTACTATTTCCTGTTTTTCTCCGCCTTTTTTTTGTATTATCTTTTTTGCCGATTCTATTTCATATTCTGTAAGGTCTTCTTTATTTTGGTATATATAATCTTCTATCAAGTCTTTTTTCAAACTTTTTGCTTGTAATTTATATTTTATTTCAGCTATAGACATCTTTTTTAAATTTTTTATTTCATTTACCATTTTTCCAATATATTCTTCATCATTTATATATCCTGCTTCTTTCAAGTATTCCACAACTTCATCTAATGTATTTCCATCTATTTCATTTTTGAATTTTATATAAATTTCACCTTCTGTTCTTTTTCTATATAAAATATATTTTAAAACTTTAGTCTTAGCTCTATCAAATAATTCTGCATTATTATCCATCTTTATCACATTCCTTTTACTATTTTTACACTTCTAATTTATAATCTTAACACATTCTATCAAAAAAGATTTCTTTTTACAACATAAAAAAAGATATTTTTATACTTTTTCAAAAAAATTATAGACAAATTATCTTTTTTTGTGTTATGATACTATTATTAATCAAATGAGAAGTTAGGAGGAGTAAAATAATGTCAAAAATATCAAAAATTTTATTATACTTTGTATTAGCAATGGTTTTAACAGTAAATTTTTGTTATGCTATTGATTTAAATTTAACCCAAAATACAGAGGATACAAATGTTTCGAACACATCTGTAACTTCACGGAAATTCCACAGAAAATCAAAGTGATAATTCTTCAGCTAGAGCAAATACATCTACTACTTCACAAAATTCATCTAATACTGTATCATCGACTGTAAGTAGTGTATCTAGTAATCAAAAATCTACTAATTCTACTATAACTAATCTTATAAATATTGCTTTAATAGTAATTGGAATTTTACTAATATTCTTTGCAATTGCCATTTTAATAAGATTAAGTAGTAATTAATTTTTTTCAAGCAATATTTTTATTGCTTGTTTTATTTTTTCAATTTTTTTCATAGTATATTTTAACCTAAAAAAATAATAATATTATTAAGTTTATTTTTAAACTATTTTTTTAGGAGGATGAAAAAATGCAGAAAAAATTTTTATTTGGATTACTATTATTAAGTATAATTATATCTTTAAGCTTTACCTATACTTTTGCAACAGATAGCTCAAACAACCCTATGGAAAAAGCGGCTGATTCTGTAAGAAACGTAGTAGGTGATGCTGAAAATGGCATTGAAAATGCAGCTAGAGATATTTCAAATACATCTAAAGATGCCACATCAGATATGGAAAAAGGTGCACAAAATGCTGTTTCCAACATGAACATGGATGGAAATCAAAATGTAAACACTAATGTATCTAATAATGGTAATACTTTAATGACAACAAATTCAAGTAATTATACAGCTCAGAGAACATCTACAACTGATAATACACTACTTGGAATGAACTCAACTACTTGGATTTGGCTAATTTTAGCCATTGCAGCTGTTGCAATAATAGCTTTAGTATATTATTATACAGCTAGTGCTTCAAATAGAAATAACTACAATGATAATAATAACGAATAGTTTTTATTATTAAATGTTATTTTGTAGCACATCTTTAAGTGTTCTATTTATTTTAGAACACTTGATACATATTAAATTTTTTGTAATTTATCTAAAAGTAAAAGAAAGGATTTCCCTATGACTTTATATTTTAAAGTAGAAAAAGAAAATTTGACAATCAATAATATTTTAAAACAAAATTTAGGTATTTCATCTAGACTTTTTAGCAAATTAATAAATAATCATCTAGTTTCTGTAAATAACATTCCTTGTGATACTAGAAACACCGTACATATTGGCGATATTATTTCCATCGACCTCAATTATCCAGAAGATAGCTCAAATATTGTCCCAGTTAAAATGGATTTAGATATTGTTTATGAAGATGATACATTTATAATTTTAAATAAACCCAAAGGAATTGCTGTTCACCCATCTTTTGAACATTTTGATAATACTCTTTCAAATGGATTAAAGTTTTATTTTAATGAAGTCGGACTTTATAAAAAAATTAGACCTGTAAACCGTTTAGATTTAAATACAACACGGATTAATATTATTTGCAAAAAATGAATATGTGCAAGAAAACTTAATACAACAAATGGCTTCTAATAAATTTAAAAAAGAATATTTAGCCGTTGTATCTGGTATTCTTCCTGTAAAAAAAGGAACAATAAACAAACCAATTGCAAGAAAGCCAAATAGTATAATAGAAAGATGTATCTCAAGTGATGGCAAACAAGCAATTACTCATTTTGAAGTTTTACAAGAATTTTCTTCTTTTTCCCTTGTAAAATGTACTTTAGAAACAGGACGAACTCATCAAATTCGCGTTCATTTTGCATCAATTGGTCATCCATTAGTTGGAGATGATTTATATGGTACAAAATCAGATTTGATAATTGGTCAAGCTCTCGCATGTTCAAGGCTTTCTTTTTATCATCCTGTTTCTAATAATTACATATCTTTTTGTTTAAATGACTGTCCTTTTGATTTTCTATAAAAGGATTTGTCATTTTTTATTTTTTTCTTATGATTTATTTCACTTTTTATATAATTAAATATCGCTTTTTCGTCAACTTTATATATTTTTTCAAGCTCTTGTACGGTTCCATGTTCTACAAATACATCTGGATATCCAAAAGTTTTAACAGTTACATTTGAAAGCTGTTTTTCAGCTATTATTTCCTTAATTTCTGTGCCAAGTCCACCTACAAGTGTATTATCTTCAATAGTTACAACAAAACCGAGTTTTGCATATTGATGAAAGTATTGCATATTTATCAAAAGGCTTTAAAAATCTTGCATTTATAACTTCTGCACTTATATTCATTTCTTTTAGCTTTCTAAAAATATTCATTGCTTTACTTACTTGGTTTCCAATTGCTACAATAGTTACATCTTTTCCAGTTGTTAAAAATTCACATCTTTTATATCTTATATAATTATGAGTATTGAACTTTTGCTCAGCTTCTCCACCTCTTGGATATCTTATTACAACTGGTTTGTTTAATTCTACTGCAAATTCCATCATACTTTGTAATTCTTGGAAGTCTTTTGGTGCCATTATTGTTAAATTAGGAATTACTTTAAAAAATGATAAATCCAATATCCCCTGGTGTGTTTCTCCATCTGCTCCAACAATTCCAGCTCTATCTACACACATTACTACAGGCAAATTTTGCATACATATGTCATGAATTACTTGGTCATATGCTCTTTGATAAAAAGACGAATATATTGGTACAAATGGTATCATTCCTTCTATTGCTAGTCCTGCTGCAAATGTTAAAGCATGTTGTTCTGCAATTCCTACATCAAAAAATCTATCGGGATATTCATTTGCAAATTCTGTAAGTCCTGTGCCATCTTTCATTGCCGCTGTAATTGCTACTATTTTCTCATTATTTTTTGCAAGTTCTACAAGCTTTTCTCCAAATGCTTTTGAATAGTCTTTTGATTTTTGCTTTTTAGCTTTTCCTGTTTCTATATCAAATGGAGATGTTGCATGAAATTTATCAGGCTCATCTTCTGCTGGTTTATATCCTTTTCCTTTTTTAGTTAATACATGTATTAATACTGGTTCATCTAGCTCTTTTGCTCTTTTAAATATTAATTCCATATCTTCTATATTATGACCGTCAATTGGTCCTAAATACTTAAAACCTATATCTTCAAAAAACATTTTTGGAATAATTAATTGCTTAATTCCTTTTTTGGCTTTTCTAACTATTTTTATTATAAAATTTCCTACTACTGGAATTTTTTCTAATATCTTTTTCCCAGACTTATTCGATACTGTATATAGCTTTCTTGCTCTTAATTTTGTTAAAAGCATATTTATTCCACCAATATTTTTTGAAATACTCATTTCATTATCATTTAAAACAACTATTACATTTGTTTTAGAGCTGCCTATGTGATTTAAAGCTTCTAGAGCCATTCCGCCAGTTAATGCTCCATCACCTATTACTGCTATTACTGAATTATTTTCATGTTTCATATCTCTTGCTTTTGCCATCCCCATTGCTGCTGATACAGATGTACTGCTATGACCTGTGTTAAAGCAATCAGTTTCAGATTCTTTAGTTTTTGGAAAACCTGCAATTCCATTTAATTTACGGATATTTTTTATTTCTTCTTTTCTACCATTAAGTATTTTATGCACATAAGTTTGATGTCCTACATCCCATACTATTTTGTCTTTATTTACATCAAAAACACTTTCTAATGCTAGTGTAAGTTCAACTACACCAAGATTTGAAGCTAAATGTCCTCCATTTTTAGATACTATTTCTATTATATATTTTCTTAAGTCTTCTGCTAATTCTTCTTTTTCTTTTATTGTTAACTTTTTCAAATCTTTTGTGTCATTTACTTTTTCTAGCATATTTATCACCTTTTTTATTAATTTTTGTATATAATATAACTTTTTACGGCATTTTACAAGCTTTATTATGTAATATTTTATCCAGCTATCTTTTTACATCTTAATTTTTCGGCATATTTTATGCTTATTTCATTAATTTCGCCAGATGATATCCTCGCTATTTCATGTATTTTTTCTTCTTCATTTAATTGTTTTATGAAAGTTGATGTTCTTTCATTTACTATATTTTTACTTATAAAATAATGATAGTCTGCTACTGCTGCAATATTAGGCAAATGTGAAATACATAATACTTGATGTTTTTCTGATATTTTAGCAAGCTTTTCTGCAACAGCATTTGCTGCTTTTCCGCTTATTCCTGTGTCTATTTCATCAAATATCAAACTTGATGTATTATCATAACTTGCAAGCACAGCTTTTATTGCAAGCATTATTCTTGACATTTCTCCTCCAGATGCTACTTTGCTTAATTCTTTTTCGTCTTCTCCAACATTTGTTTTTATATAAAAAACTACTTTATCTTTTCCATTTTCATAATATTCATCTTGAATATAGTCTACATGTATATTTACTTTTGCATTTTTCATTTCCAAGTCTTGTAAATTTTTGTTTATTTCCATTGATAAATTTTGTCCTTGTTTTTCTCTTATTTCATGTATTTTTTCTCCCATTATGTCTAGTTTTTGTTTTATTTCTTTTTCCTCTTTTTTTAGTTTATTTAAATATTCGTCTAAATTATCAATTCTATAAATTTCTTTTTCAACTTCTTCTTTATATTCCAATATTTCTTTTATCGAGTTTCCATATTTTCTTTTTAATGAAAATATTAAGTCCAATCTATTTTCTATTTCTTTTTGCTCGTCTTCATCAAAATCTACTTCTTCTTTATAATTTGTTATATCTCTTGATATTTCTTGTAACTCATAATATGCGCTTTTTAGGTTATTTGCTGTTTCTTGATATTTACTATTAAAACTTTCTATTTTTTCTAAATTTCTTATGCTATTACTTATTATATCTATTGCATTTTCACCTATTGCTAAATCTACGTCCTGCAATGTCTTAGCAATTTTTTCCGAATTTTCAATTATTTTTTGCTTATTGCTTAGTTCTTCTTCTTCTCCATCTATCAAATTTGCTTCTTCTATCTCTTGTAACTGATATTTTAGTAAATCTAGCTTTCTTTCTCTTTCTTTTTCATCTCCATAATTTTCTTTTAATTCTTTTTTTATTTCTAAATATCTTTCATACAAATTTTTATTTTCTTTTTTTAATTCTTCTATTTTCTCTCCACTGAAATTATCCAAGTATTTTATGTGTTCCTTATTTTCCAATAAATTTTGACTGTCATTTTGCCCATGAATTTCTATTATTTTTTTCATAAATTCTTTTAGCTCATTTACTGTTACCATTCTTCCGTTTATTTTACACATATTTTTACCATTTACACTTATTTCTCTTGATATTATTATTGTCCCATCTATTGAATTTTCGTTTTCTGGCTCATATAGGGCTACTTCTACAAATGAATTTGTTTCTCCTTTTCTTATCATATCTTTTGAAAATCTTCCCCCAGCTATAATGTTTAAAGAACCTATTATTAAACTTTTTCCTGCTCCTGTTTCTCCTGTTAATACATTTAAGCCCTGCCCTAAGTCCACTTCTATATCATCTATTATCCCTATATTTTTTATGTGTAAATTTGTTATCATTTTGTACCTCCGAATTTCATTTTACGAATTTGTGTTTGCATAAAGATTATATATCATTTTTTATTTTTGTCAATAGTTTTGACATATTTTGTTGCTAGTTGTATAATAAAATAAAATAAGAAAAAAGGAGAATTATTTATGTTCAAAAGAATTTTGTATAAAACACTAATTGTTTTTTTACTTATATTATTTATTATAAGTAATATTAAAATTTCATGCGGCATGAGTTATGAAGAAGGTGAATTGCCTTTGCCTCCATCAAATTCAACTCCAACTCCAGCACCCACTCCATCTAAGCCAGATGCCCCAAATGATAATCAAACTGAAGAATGCAAACACTATTCAGTCCGCGGATTTTCTGGAAATGTTCAAGAAGCTATTGATTCAGTATCAGATACAACTATTGGAAAAGGTTCACTAAGTGCTAAAGACGTTCGGTACTAAATCCTTAAATTATGAAGATGTAAAAGTAACCATCTCAAAATTAGATGGATCTGACGATTTTACAGTGCCTGTTGAAGACGGTAAATATAATGCTGATTTACTATCTCATTGGGGACAAGGAACATATGATTATAAAGTTACATATGTTTATCCAGATGTATCTGAAAATGATATAAACAATATTTCTTCTGTTGATGATGCAAAAAAAATCCAAAATAAACTAAAATATAACAGCTATGACTATGAACATAGCACCAGCAAATATACATCAACAATAATTTCAGAAGGTCAACAAAGTGTTGCTCAAGTGATTTTAGCTTTAGATTGTTCAGCAAGTATGGAAAAACAAATAAAAGTACAAGTTAATCAAAATGGAACAGTAATTGAAAAAGAAATGTCAAAATTACAAGTTGAAAAATCAATTGCGCAAAATATTATAAACGAACTTTTAAGTGATACTCCTAACGTATACATTGGACTTGTTGTTTTTACAGGAGAATGCTATAGATATGTTGGATTAACAAATAATAAAGATATATTATCAAGAGCTTTAACTAGTAATATAGAATTTGATACGAAATACTACACTAATATAAGTGGAGCATTAGAAAAAGCTTACAATTCATTTGCCAATAATAATTCAAATCGTTATGTGTTTTTATTATCAGATGGTTTACCAACCTCAGATGGTGACACAAATCATACCCTTTATGCCACAAGTGATAGTAATACAGAATTAAAAAAGGAAAATGACAGAAGATTAAATTTAATTGCTCAAAAAACTAAAGAAACAATTTTAAATTTGGAAAATGACGGTATAAAAATTTACTCTGTTATTTCCCAAGAAGAATTGGATGAAAATGATAAAGAAATATTTTCATATATTTTTGAGAATAATCACAAAAATAACCATACTGAAAAAGTCGAAAATCTTTCTAGTGTTTCAAAAACTCTAGTTTCTGAATTTAAAAATTTAATAAAAGAAGATTTAAAAATTATAAGCACTGAATATTCTGCTTCAACTGATGCTCAACATAGATCGGAAAATAATAAATTGCTAGATCAAGACTTCAATTATTCAAACACGGTTAATTTACAAGCATTAGATATGGAAATTACATCTTCTACTTTAGAAAGCTTTAAATTTTATGCTAGAGAACTTATAAAATCTGGACAACTATCAGATAAAATAACAGTAACATCCTCTTCCCCTATTAAAGTTTATGAAGAACAAACTCATAATCCATCAGAATGGGACGAGCCAGTTTATAATAATAAAAATAACATTATTTATTATAAACACCATAAATGCGTAATGCAAGATATTTATGAACCACGGACCAGAAATTTACTTAAAAAAACTTGCAGCCTATAATATAACTCCAACACTTGCGGTCACTGGAATGACAATCACGGCAAGCAATGGTACTAAAATATTTGCTCAAGAAACCTCTGTAGAAAATCCTAAATATATGGTAGCATCCTTAAATTCTAATATGCAATATGGAAGTGTTGTTACATTAAGATATACAGCTACTTTAACTAACTCATCTTTATATACTGATACAGAAAAAATACGTTTGATTTTTTACATTCCTAAAGGCTTTGACTATAATGTAGGAAAAGAATCAGCAATCGGCATTGGAGCTAACAATATAACTTCTGACTTGACAAACGCATTATCCAGCGGCTCTAACGAAATCATAACACATAAAAATGTAAATTCAGTTTCTTCTAGTCTTTTCTCTGATGGGTTCAAAAAATCAATAAAAAACACTAAAAATAAAGCTATAGTTTTTACTTTAGACTTAAAAAATACTAACTTTAAATTATTACGTAATGGAAAAATTAATATAAGCCTCGAAGTAAGCAAACTTCTCGGCAATAATCTTGATGATGATTCTTTGTATTCAAGTGAAATGGAAATTCTTTCATATAAAAATACTTCAAAAACAAGAATGCAATATCCATTCGCTACAGACAATTCTCAAACAACTGTTGCAATTGCTGGAAATTATAATGATAATTATACATCTTCTTTAAGAATAAATTTATCAGAGTTAGATTATTGTAAATCACAAAATCAAGCTAGTATAATTCCTCCAACAGGAAAAAATATATCAAAAATTTATATTGCTGCAATTTCACTACTATCCGCTTTGGTTTTAATAATTTTTATTATAAAAAAATTTAAATAAATAAAAAGTTCTAATAATGCATTTTGCTTGTTAGAACTTTTTCATTATTTTAATCACAAATCTTCCTTTTTTAGTATTTCCAGAAATTTCTTTAAATGTAAATCTTCCTTTTCCTCTAATAGTAATAATATCTCCAACCTTAACCGATTTAGAAGCTTTTGTTTCATTTTTAAAATTTAAAAATACCCTTTCTTGTTCAAGCATTTCTACAGCTTTGCTTCTTGATGTTCTTGCTAAACTTGCAACTATATTATCAAGCCTTAAAGATGCAACAATTTCCGTAATTTCAATCTGTTGTTCTTCTATTTCCTGTAAATTTTCAATATCTACAGTTTCAATCTCGGCTGAAGAAAATCTTGTTAATGCCCCTAAATTTTGCATTAAAAAGTTCTGAACTTCATTTTTTATGACAATTTCAGCACCTTTAGATTTAACAGAAATATCTCCAATTTTTTCTCTTTCAATTCCAAGTTTCATTATAGCTCCTAGATATCTTCTATGGTCATATTCTTCATCTAAAGCAATTGGTAAAGTTATTTTAATTCCACTTATCATTTTAGAGTGATTTTTTCGTGCCATTTCTTCAGTAAGCTTTTCAGGATAAATAATTAATATTTTTCTTTCCGCTTCTCCAGCTCCTCCGAAAAAATAATAATTTTTAAAAGATATTTTCTTTAGAAATTTATCTGCTAAATCTTGTTCAGCTAAATTTAGAAAATCTGTGCATTCTATTTTGTTTTTGCTTTTACAAAAATCAATTTTGTCTAAAATTATTGCTAATAAAAGCTTGTCCTCTTGATTTTTGTAATCTTTAAGTAGTTCTTGTTTGTTCATATTTTTTATCCTTTCTTTCATTTTCTATTTTTCATAATTACTTATTCCATATGGCATTTTTAATCTCATTTATTTTCCATGCCTTTCTTTTTACTTTTTATATTTTACTAAAAAAAGAAAAAAATAGCAATACTTATTGCTACTTTTCCCCTATTTAGAAACTCTTAAATTACGTAAGAAGCCATTAAGAATATGAAAATTAATTACTATTTGAACAACTTGGGCCGGCTATAATAAGCCGTACCCCTCAGCTTATGTTCTAACCTCTACCACATCCACAGCATCCAAAATTAGTAAACAAAAGTAAAAAAATTATTATAAAAAACAAAATTTCACTATCGTTTCCACCAAATAAGCCATTCAAAAATCCGCCATTGTTGCATCCGCATCCTCCACAACTGCGGTCATTTGAACTTTGCATATTTAAATTATTTTCTGGCATAACAAAAATCCTCCTTTTCAATTTACTTTATATTATGAAATAGCATTGTTTTTGGTTACTAATTTATGGTATAATAATTTCATAAAAACTAAAAAAAGGAATGAGAAAAATGATAGAATTACTTTCTCCCGTGGGAGATTTTGAATGTTTAAAAGCAGCCGTTCAAAATGGAGCAAATGCTGTATATTTTGGTGCAAAATCGTTTGGAGCAAGAGCATTTGCATCTAACTTTGATGACCAAACTTTAGAAGAAGCAATAAATTATGCAAAAATTAGAGGTGTAAAAACCAATCTTACTTTAAATACACTAATAAAAGAAAATGAATTTGAAGATGCCTTTAATTTAGCAAAAAAAGCCTATGAATTTGGAATTGACGCAATAATAATACAAGATTTAGGACTTGCTAAAGAACTTATTAAAAAAATACCAGATTTAACTTTACATGCAAGTACACAAATGACAGTTCATAATTTAGAAGGAGTAAAACTTTTAGAAAAATTAGGTTTTAAAAGAGTCGTATTATCTAGAGAACTTTCATTAGAAGAAATTGAATATATTTGTAAAAATTCTAATATTGAAATAGAAGTATTTATTCATGGTGCACTTTGCATCTCATATTCTGGTCAGTGCTTATTTTCAAGCATGATTGGCGGACGTTCTGGTAACCGTGGAAAATGTGCTCAAACTTGTAGGCTTCCTTATGAATTAATTGAAGAAAGTCCAAATAATTCAATTTCCAAATTGGATAAAGGATATTTATTAAGCACTCGTGACTTATGTTCATTAGAATTTTTGCCTTTATTAGTTTCATCAGGTGTTACATCATTTAAAATTGAAGGACGTATGAAAAGCCCAGAATATGTTGCAACTGTTACAAAAATTTATAGAAAATATATCGACTTAGCACTTGATAAAACTAAAAAATATGAAATAGAAAATGAAGATAAAATAAAATTAATGCAAGTTTTCAATAGAGGAGGTTTTTCTGAGGGACATCTAAATTCAACCGAAAATCATAATTTGATATTTAAAGAAAAACAAAATAATATGGGGTTAGAATTAGGTAAAATTTTAAAATATAATAAAAATAAAGGACTGGTTTCAGCTTCTGTTCAAACCAATTTATCTGTTGGAGATAGTATCACATTTGAAAAAGAGCCTACAAAATATACAATTTCTGAGCTTCTTAGTAAAAATCAAAATATAAAGGAAGCTTTACCTAATCAATTTGTATCATTTGGTAGGATGAAAGGAAACATAAATGTCGGAGATAAAATCTATAAAATTTCAGATAAAAACCTTTCTGATGACGCAAAAAATAGTTATTTAAAAGAAAATGTAAAAAATAAATTAGATTGCATATTAAAAATAAAAAATGGTGAAAAAATATTTGCTGAAATTTCTTGCCCACAATTTAATATATCTACAAATTATATTTATGACTACATCCCAGAACCGGCAGTAAAAACAAGTATAACCAAAGAAACAATAATTTCTAAATTTAACAAGATTTTAGATACTGAATTTGAATTTACAAATTTCAATATAGAACTAGATAATAATTTATTTATTCCTGTTTCAGTATTAAATGACATTAGACGTACTGGTATAAATATGATTAGAGAAAAAATCATAAATAGCTTTAAACATAGTTCAGCCTCAAGTATAACACTAGAAATGCCTAATTTTAATAACCAAAATGATATTAAAACCACCAAAATTTCATTATTATTGAATAATTTAAATTTTGATTATACCAAATTAAATAAAGTGGACAAATTATATATTCCTTTAAAATATTTCTTAAATGACAAATACTCTGACTTTTTAAAGTATTTTTCTAATAATTTTAATTTGTATATTTATATGCCTACAATTATTAGAAAAAATAGCATAGAATTGACAAAAAATGCTATTGAAAAAAGTCTAAATAAATATAATATTAAAGGAATTGTTATATCGAGTTTATCTGAGCTTAAACTTCTTCCTGAAAATTCTAAAGGTCTTGATATTGTGGGGAATTATACATTAAATTTATATAACACTTTTTCAGCACAGTTTTTAAAAGACTTAAATTTTTCTTGTATTACAATATCACCAGAATTAGATGAAAATGGTATCTTTGATTTATGTAATACCCCTTTTGAAAATACTGAATTAATCGTTTATGGAAATATACCTGTTATGACTATGAATTATTGCCCATTAGGAAAATCTAATAAATGTTATAAAGATTGTAAAAGATTTTGCACATCTTCTAATAAATATTTTCTTAAAGATAGAATGGGATTTTTATTTAGAATTGTTCCCGATAACTTACAAACTATTAGCACAATTTATAACACTAAAACTACTTCTATCAACTTTAATCATTTTAACATCGATTTTGCACGAATTGATATTTTAGATGAAAATATTTCTGAAATTAATAATATTATCGAAACTGTCAAAAATGGAAATCGTTTTGAGGGTAAGAATTTTACTAATGGAAATTTGAAAAGAGAGATTTAAATCTCTCTTTTTAAATAATTGTTCCAATCAATCCGTAATTCATAAATCTCTCTTATTTTAACACTAATAATCTTATTTTCCAAATTCTCACCACTTTTATAAAATACTCTCACATAATTTTTAGTGTATCCAGACCATACCCCATCTTTTTCTTCTTCAAATAATACATCTACACATTTTCCTATATAGCTTTCATTATATTCTTTTTCATTCCTATTTGAAAGTTCAATTAATTTATTGCTACGTTCTTCTTTAATATTGCCATCAATTTGATTTGTCATCTTAGCCGCTATTGTTCCCTCTCTTGGAGAATATTTGAAAATGTGCATTTTGTAAAATCTAATTTTACTTAAAAATTCATAAGTCTTTTGGAACTCTGCTTCAGTTTCTCCTGGGAAACCGACAATTATATCTGTTGTTAAATTTACATTTTTGAAATATTTTCTTAAAATTTCTGTTACTCTAAAAAATTCATCACAAGAATATTTTCTGTTCATTCTTTTTAATGTATCATCACAGCCGCTTTGTAAAGATAAATGAAATTGGTCACAAATACTATTTAGCTTAGAAAGCCTTTCAGCAAATTCTTCTGTAACAATAGTTGGCTCTAATGAACCAAGTCTTATCCTTTCAATTCCATCTATTTTGTCTAAATCTTCAAGTAAATTTATAAGCCTGTAATCATCCTTAAAATCTTTTCCATATGATGCAATATGTATTCCTGTTATCACAATTTCTTTTATTCCTTTTTGTGCAATTTTTTTGACTTCCTCAATTATGTTTTCCCTTTTTCTGCTTCTAATTCTTCCTCTTGCGTACGGAATTAAACAATATGTGCAAAAGTTGTTACATCCATCTTGAACTTTAACAGTAGCTCTTGTTTTTTCAGAAAAAGTAATATACCCCATTTCTTGAAACTCAGTTTCTTTGTTGACATCTATGATTTCAGTATTTTCTTTTTTATTTTTTTCAATGTATTCTTCAAGTTTAGAAACAATGTCCTTTTTTTCTACATTTCCCAAGCACAAGTCGATTTCTTCCATTTCATCTACTTTTTCTTTGGCAACTTGTACATAACATCCAACAGCTATAACTATACTATTAGGATTTTCATCTTTAACCTTTCTTAAAACTTGTCTTGATTTTCTATCTGCTATATTTGTTACTGTACATGTATTTACAACTACAACGTCTGGATTTTCTTCAATCTGGCAAACCTCATATCCTTTTTCTAAAAATTTTTGTGCCATTGCATTTGATTCATATTGATTTACCTTACATCCAAGCGTAAAAAAAGCTACTTTTTTTGATTTATTTCCGCATCTATTTCTCCCTCTTTCTTTAAACTAAAAATTAGTATAACATATTTTCACTTTAAATTCAATTTTTTTCACATTTTCCTTGAAAAAGCAATAGAATAAGTATATAATGCAAAATAGATTTTATTTAACAGGAGTGAGAAAATATGCCTAATATTGAAAGATTAAAAAAATATAATAAAATACACATGGTAGGTATTGGCGGAGTAAGTATGAGCGGTATCGCCGAAATTTTAGTTAATTTTGGTTTTACTGTAACAGGTTCAAATAATGTTGAAACAGAAACTACTAAAAAATTAGAAAAAAATGGAATTAAAATATCTATAGGTCATAGCAAAGAAAATATAACTAATCAAGATGTAGTGGTTTATTCTGCTGCAATAAAGCAAGATAATCCAGAGCTTGTTGAAGCTAGAAAAAAGAAAATTTCTACTATAGAAAGAGCTGATTTTCTAGGTGAAATTACAAGATGTTATAAAGATACAATAACAATTTCAGGGACACATGGAAAAAGTACAACAACTTCTATGATTTCACTTTGTTTCTTAGAAGCTTTAAAAGACCCAAGTATTCAAGTCGGAGCTGATATTAAACAATTAGATGGAAACTACAAAGTTGGAAATAGTGAATATTTTATTATCGAAGCTTGTGAATATGTAGAAAGTTTTTTAAAGTTTAGCCCAAAATCTGAAATAATTTTAAATATTGATAATGACCATTTAGATTATTTTAAAAATTTTGATAACATAAAAAATGCTTTTGTAAAATATGTTAAACTTCTTCCAAAAGATGGATTATTAGTTGTAAATGGTGATGATAAAAATGCTTTAGACCTTCAAAAATATACAACAGCAAAAGTTCTTACATATGGTATAACAAATAAAAACACCGATTTCTTTGCTGTAAATATTGCTTTTGATAATAATGGTTTCCCAGAATTCGATGTTTATGCAAAAGGTAATTTTTATGGTAGAATTAAATTAAGCGTCCCAGGCATTCATAATGTTCTAAATTCTTTAGCTTGTATTGCTTTATGTGATTATTATGGAATAGAATTAAAATATATTCAAAAAGCTTTACTTTCTTTTACGGGTGCGGTAAGAAGGTTCGAATTTAAAGGCATGGTAAATGGAGCTAATATTTATGATGATTATGGCCATCACCCTACAGAAATCGTTGCTACTGCTAAAGCTTTGATGAATAAAAAATACAATAAATCTTGGGTTGTTTTTCAACCACATACTTACAGTAGAACAAAAAGTCTTTTAGGAGATTTCGCTAAGGCTTTACTTAATTTTGATAATATTATTGTTTTAGATATTTATGCCGCACGTGAGAATAATACTTATGGTATTAGCTCTAAAGATTTGGTTGATGAAATTTGTCGTCTTGGTAAAGATGCTTTATATATTCCTGATTTTAGTGAATGTGTGAATTATTTAAAAAATAATGTTGAAGAAAACGATATTATTATTACACAAGGCGCCGGAACTGTTACTGAGATTGGGCCTATGCTTTTAGAAGTTTAAAATAACAAAAAATGAATTTAAAGAAAATTTCTTTAAATTCATTTTTTGTTTTTAATAATCAACTAAAAAATACTCATTTCCATTTGTATTATTGTATAATTCGTAATTTATATTATTAACATTATATGCTCCCCATCTTTCACGGCCTAATGCTACCAAATACGCTTTTTTTAGTGTGGAATTTTTATTTAATATATACTTATACATATCAGTGTTAGCAATTGAATTTCTTCCATAACTTCCCATTATACTCGTATAACTTCCATAATATTTTACAGGATTATAATAAACCGTTTCCTCATTACTTCCATTTGTTACAATTCCTTGTCTTTGTTCAAAGTTCAATTTCCAAACTCCCGCATAATATCCTAGAGTAGATTTTGCTACAATTTCACTACTGTTTGTTTCTATTGTTTTGTCATTTACTTTACAATATGTATTATCTGTTTTCAATATATATATATCATTTTCATCAATATATTCTTTTGTTAAAGTATTTGCTACAACTGCATATCCATTATATTTTTTAGAACCTATGCTCATTCCTTGTAAAAATGAAATAGCACATACATCATTTTCTATTGTATCCCAATCTATTTCAGATATTTTCGGCATTAAAAAATTTGTTGTTTTACTAGATGAAAATGATGCTATTGCTGAAGAAAGATTTGTTTCAACTGTATATCTTATTATTGATTTTCTATGTTGGTTAAATTTAGAAGTCGAATTTTCTATATTTGTATTCGCATCTCTTCCAAATACATTAAAAACTCCATATTCACTTAATGGCGTTGTATTTGTTCCTATAGATGAATCATTATAATGAACTGCATCATTTGTTTTTAGCCTAGATAAATTATATCCACTTGTTGCATTTCCACTTTTGTCTTTATATCCAGATGATGCACTTCCTAAAACTGCCTTTGAAAATTCATATGCATTTTTGTAATATTCATATGCACTTTTATTATATTTTATAGCTTTATAATATTTTAAAAATTCTTTATTATCTGAATCCATATTATCATTGCTATATCCTTTTACCTGACTATAGTTTTTGGTTCCATTTGAATCAATAAAAAATATTCCTGAACTTGCTTTAAATGTAACCCCGTTTACAGTTCTATTTCCTCTCCCTCTGTCTGTATAATAGTTTTCATCTAAATAGTATTTTTTCCCATTTATTTTTACATATGAATATTCAGTACTTCCCACATATTCTTTTAGTTCTTCTGTATCATTTGACCTGAAATTAACACCATTATACCAATATGAATTATTATTTTCCTTATATATTCCCTTTCCACTATCTGATTCAGCTTTTGTTGAAACTATTGAATGTAAATATCCATTGTCATATACATATTTTCCTCCAATTTTCCCTTGTATTGTTATATAATTGTCTAATGTATATATTATAGAAAAATCTGTATCCATGGGAAGATTTGAACTTCCAGAAGCTGTATTTGTGTATCTACATGCATAATATACATATGGTTTTAATCCACTTTGAGTTTTACCATCATTACTATATGTAGTATCATAGCTACTTACCTCTGTTAATGCATTCGTAAATGGCGAATATATATAATAGCCATCATACATTGTAAATACAATCGCTGGAACATATTCTTTCATTACTTCAGACCTATAACCTGTATAATTGAAATTTGAAGCCAATGAATTATATAGAGTTTTTGCTGCTGCTTCTATATCTTGTATTTTTTTATTTGTTACATCTCCAAATGCATTGTTTACTGTATTTAATTGGTATGCCTTTATTGCATCATATGTTGAATTTATAAGTTTTGTATTATATTGTAGTTCTGTTACTTCACCTTCAATTTTATTGTTTACATATTCAGATAACACTATTGTAATTGGCATTATTATTATTATAAATATAATTGATAATGATTGTATTTTCATATAATTTCTTTCCTTTGTCTAAAAATATTGGGAACAAACATCTAACTTTTTATTTTATAAAAACAAAAATTACATGTTTGTTCCCCCTTTTTTGTACTATTAAAATTAAACAAAAAGCTTGTATAAAATAACCTACAAGCTATTTTATTTTTTAATTAGATGTTGTTTTTGTTACAATTCCTGCCTCTTGTGCAACAATATTTCCTGTACTATTTCCTGTTACTTTATACATAAAATTTCTAAGCTGTCCAGCAATTGTTGTATTTGTATTTTTTACATTTACTGAAATTATATCACCCTCATTTAATGATAATGGCAATTGTTCTAATACTTGTGTTGTATACATTGTATAATATACATTTTGACCAATTGTTGTTGTATCTCCACTATTTTTCTTTGCTGGATTTTGGTCTAATTTTTGTACTGTAATTTCAGCTTCATAAGAATTTCCTGTTGATGCAAGAGTTAATATGAAACTATCATAGTCACCTTGTGAAATATAACCTGTAGTTCTTATCTTATTTGTAAATTCTGTCGTTGCATTTTGTGCTGATAATTGTGCAGCATCATCTGATTTATCTGCCATTGTCATAAGTGGAAAAACAAACATTAATATTGCTGCTAAAAATATAGCAATTATTGTTACTGCCGAGTCTCCCATATTTTTTCCTTCCTTTCAAAATAAAAATACTATAAACACTCATATTATAACATTTTTTTCTCTGTTTTGTAAATAGTTTTTATTATTAATTTTATACTTCTACATATGTTATAATTCTATAAACTTCTTTATTTTCTGTAGTAACTGCTGAGTCTTTTTGATATTCACCTAAATATTCATTAAATTTTTTGCCTGATAATGTTTCAAAAAGTTTTCCTCCACCTTCAGTTTTTAAAATCTTGTTTACTTCTTGATTGGTATCAGCTCCTATAGTTATCTTTACCAAGGTGTCTCCTCTTTTTATTATGGACTCATTACTTGCATTTTTTATTTGAGAATCCTTTGTCGCTGTCATTGTATTTATATATCTATTAGTTTTTATTGCATTTATCGTACCAGAGTTTTTAAATTTTATATATATAACATAATTTTCTTTTATTGCTCTATACATAGACGATACAACAGTTTCGGATTCAACAACTCTTGTAGATGAACTTTTTTTGCTTTCAATAAAATTAATGTATGTATCTTCGTCTTTCGCCATTCTTATTTCTTCATTTTGCCCAGCTATTCTATTTACCTCTGTTCTTACAGTTGAAAAAGAAGATATACAAACTGTAAGTGCAATTATAAATATTAATACTTGCCCCGCCATTACTAATGCATCTGATGCGTTTTCCATTTGTATATCTCCTTTCTATAATTTTAATTATTTTGATACTGTAATTTTCTTAATTAATCCATTATCTCCATATGTTGATACAACTTTATAAAAAATTCCAGCTCCTGTTTGAACTCTTTTGGCTGCGCTCGTACCTTTTACTGCTCCACTTTCCACTTTAATTGTATTTTGTCCTCCAGTTTCTAATGGATATACAATCTCTACAGATTTTGTCGTATCTCCAGAATTTACTGCTGAGTTATTTATCGAAATGACTAATTGTATTAAAGCATTTACTTGTGAGCCATTTACACTTGAACCAATATATGGAGTTAATTTTGAATTAAAATTAGCTACTTCTTGTTCATCCATATTTGCTGCTTCTCTTGCTGAATGTCCCATCTTATTAAATATTAATACCCCTAATGATACAATCATAATTGATATTAAAATTGCCCCTGCTATAATTAAGGCTTTTGATGCATTTTCCATTAGCTAATCCTCCAAATTTATTATTGTTTTGAAATTGTTACAGTTGTTATGTATCCAGCATCATCTACTGAATATGTTGCTTGATATGTAACACCTGCCGAAAAGTTAGGATAGTTTGTACTTACGGCTGTAACAGTTGTTCCGCTTACGGTATATCCACTTTGAGCAGCTCCTGTATAATATCCAGTTAAACCTGTAACAATTAATTTAATATAATGTACATCAGATTTTCCTTTTTGAGCACCATTTGATGAAGATATTGCTGCAACTAATCCATTCATATCATTTGCATTTTTCTTTTTTCCACAATATTGTGAAATTTTATTGTTAAATGTTTGAGCCACTTCTGAATCCAAATTTGTATCAGATATAGTTCCTTTCGCATTTTGGAATACCAATATTCCTAAAGATATTAATAAAACTGATAGTAGTATAGCTCCTGCTATAATTAGTGCTTTTGAAGCGTTTTCCATAATAAATTCCTCCTTTTAATTTTTTTTATTTTTTCTAGATAGATAAAACTTTATGGAATAATTTCATCTATCAAATATTAATAACTAATTCGTCTTTTGTTCAAATACCATATAACAAACTTTTCCTTTGCTATTATATTTTATTTTAGTACATTCAAAAAGAATATCACCATAGTATTGAATAAAAGTAACCATTCCCCCATTATAGATAGTTTCCATTTTGTATGTGGTTTCATTATCTGACATTAAAATATCTATACTTATAGAGGTTTCATCATTTTTTTCATATATTTTATTTTCATTTTTTGCCACTTTATTTTTTTCGTTATTATTAACTGCTTTATTTACAACTGATGTCAATTCCCTTCCTGTTATTTCTTTGTTTAAATACATTTCATACTCTAAGTTACTCTTTTTTACCGAATTTCTTTCTTCCCTGTAATCTAAATATTTCATATAAAATGCTGAAAGTATAATAATAACAACACATATTATAAAAATAATTGTCTTTTTCATAGCTTATCACCCTTTACATTTGTGAAAGTACAACAGAGTCCACCAGTAAAGTTTGAGTATTTATATGAACAAGTGTGCACTTATATTTAACATTTGAGTTTATATTATTTTTTAACCAATCACTTGAATTCTGCGATGTTATATCAGTTCCATTAAGCATTATTGCAACTTTTGTTTTATATTTTGAGTTTTTTTCACTGTTTTTAGCTAAGTTAATTAAAGTTGCTATATCTTGAGCAACAAGTGGTGATGTACTATCTGTTGTTCCTCGTCCTTCAAAATTCAAAAACTGTTGGTTAAATTCATCAATTTCATGTTTTTCCATTCTCTGATAAACTTTTGCTGTGCTATTGCCCATACTATTGAACAAATATGCAAATATTGATAACAATAATATAGCAACTAATACTCCCCCAGAAATTACTAAAGCTTTTGATGCATTTTCCATGTTTTACTCCTATTAATATATTTTATCAAAATTAAAGACCATTTTTGTTATTCTTCCTGATGAATTGTCATATTCAATTTGGTTTGTCACAGAATTAAACAATGACCTTTTAAATTGCATATATTCATAATATTTATAAGCTTTTTCTTTTTCATTTGTAATCATACTATTATATCCACCTAAAGTCAATGGATAATTTTTGTAAGATAAATTATTAAATTTCTTTACTGCATTAATTTTGGCATCATCACTTGCACTATTATTTAAGAAAATCGTACCAATTCCTTTTGCAACTTTTGTTGCGCTGTCTGAGTTTCCCCATTCATTTTCAATTGTTGTCATAAAATTTACAATTGTGTCAAAAGGACTTCTAGTTGCATTTATTATGTATGTACTGGCCGTAAACAATTTATTATTTCCGCCATCTTGAGTTAATTTTTTTCTATTGTTGTTATTTACAAAATTTATATATATTGTAACAGGAGTGTATTTTTCATTGCTTTTCGCTCCTGAAGCACTTGATTTTCTATAATTATAGTCAGTTACTTTATTCACCAAACTTAATATTTCATAACCTTGAATACCCTTTCTGTCATAATTGGCAAATTGCTCATTAAATTTTGCAGTATCTTCTATTTCGCTTAACGAATCATTTGAAGATTGATATTTTGAAAACAAACTCCAAGCATATATTAATAATGATACAATAAGTATTGCAAGAAGCATTCCTCCTGCCATAATCAACGCTTTTGATGCATTTTCCAAAATATCATCTCCTTTTCTATTCTTGTAAACCAGACATTGTACTTGACATACTCGTCAATCCAATAAATACTAATGGTACAATTAAGTATCCCACAAACATTACAACCATTGGTGCAAATCCTATTATCTTACCAATTCTTGCTTTTTTAGAAATTAATCTATCATTTGACTCACGTCTTTTTGCTTGGTAGTAATCTCTTTCTGAGTCTAACTCATCAAATGCATCAGCAATTGGAATTTTTTCAACGGCTGCTTGCAAACTTTCTACAATTCTTATAAACTGTTGATAATTTGTTTCATTTTTTAATACTTCTAAAGCTTCCCATGCACCTGCTTCGTAGTTGTTAACACATCTTGAAATAGGTTCTTTAAAAATATTTGCATATCTTTCTAGCCATTCTAGAATTATTTCAACATTTACACGTTCTATTCTCATAAGCATTAATATAATTGTCTGAAACTGCATTACTTCGTCTTCCATTTCCATTTGCCTCATCTTTAATTGGAAGTACATTATCCAAATAGGTGCCATATAAGCAATAAGCATAAATATAACAGCTAGTAAAACTTCAAACCATCCTAAATATTCTTTATTTACTTTTTGTAGCTTTCCATATACTCTATCTGCTGCTTTCTCAATTTCACTGTCAGTGCTATCTTGGTAATCTTTAGACCTTGTCATTGCTTTTTGGATATCTTCTACAGTCGTTTCCTTATTTCCTTTAAACATATCCAAAAACTTGTTATCACTTTCAGTCTTTGCCATAGCTTCCTCTAGTTCAGAACCGGTCATTCCTCCCATAAGGTTATAATCAGTTGTTGGTTCAGTATATATCCAATTAATTGCAACAGCATGTAATTGCCAAAACAATACAATTGAAACTATGAATGCTACAATTGCAATCGCAATTCTATTAACATATAGCCATTCCATTTTGAGCTTTGAAGCTGAATCTTTTAATAACTTTTGTACTTTAATAAAATCCTTGGTTCCCTTTTTAGGTATAAATAAATCAACAATCTTTTTTCCAATCGGATTTTTATATACTTTTTCTTGCCATGGGTTTTGCGTATTTTGTGTGCTCTTTTCTGTAGAGCCATTATTTTTTATTTTTCTCAATAATAAATAACAAATTATTGTTAACAATATTACCAATATTTGTACTATCATTCCACTTTTTCCAGAATAAAAGCTTTGTGTAAAACTAAAATTGCTGGTAGACCAATTCTTCAAAGGCTCCAATCCTAAAACTGGTACAATTGATATAATTGACAAACTCTGGAATACATAATCAATCTTATCTCTTTTTAATATTTCTATTTGCATTTCTTCTGTTATATTATTAACATTCTTTAAATATAACGAAGATTTGTCTACTTTTCTATCTCCAAATTCTTTAGTTAAATAAGATACTCCGGCAAATTCTTTCAAATATGGGTTAGGTGCAATATCATAATATTTTTCTAGTTCTGTTTCTGGGTCATTTGAAATTAATACCTCATATATTTTAGAACCTTGTTTTGATATATTTTTTTCGTCATCTTGAGATATCTGATAAATTGCTTCCTCTACCATGTTAAACTCATGATAAGCATGTCTTATTTCAGCAAAGAAATCAAGTTGTTCCTTTAATAAGGTATTGTCCATTTTATCTACCATACCATCTATAAAGCTATCAACCATAAAGATTTCGAATATTAAAATTATAGATAATAATAAATAATTTGTATGTGCAAATATTATAGATACTGTCATTATAGGTATTAATATCAATAATGTTTTACTTAATATTTTTGCTGCATCTCTACGTGTTGCATATTCATCATCAACATTTAATATCTCTAATCTTCTTCTCAGCTTTAATATATAATTTTTAATAAATGGTAATCTAGAATAAGTTATATATAGCTTTTGATACATTATATCAGATGAAAATTTATTAGATTCTGTACCTTTTCTAAGTTTTTGTATTTTTTTATAATCAGATTTTCCCATTTGCTTGTTAAGTACCAAAAATGCAATAACAATAAATGCAAATATACCACCTACACCATATATTACATAGAGTAACATATTATTTGACATTATAAATTCCACCTCCTTACTCTATGGCTGGTTTTGCCTTTTTACCTTTTTTTATCATTCCTGCTGCAATTTTAGATTTTTCTTTTCTTTCATCTTCCATTCTGTAAACACTTTCTTTTCCCCAATGTCTTTCAACGAAATTATCAAAATCTTTTGCATCTGAATCTGTCATATTAAGTCTCATTTCTCTTATGTTTTTGTCTGATATTTTATTTGTAATTATATATTCCCCATCTACATATTCTAATATATTTCTGTAAACATATAATTGCTTGTCTGTCGTTTTCATAAAATAGTGTGTTGCATTATCGAAAAATTTATCAAATTTTCCCTCTAAAGTTTTTTCATTTCTGTGGTCAAATGTATACTCATTTTTATTTTCAACAGGTACACATTCTGTAATTCTTTCTATGTAACGATTTCCTCTATAGTCTTTTACTAAGTGAATATCAAAATTTAATACTTGTACAACTTGTTCTTCTGCTGTTTTTTCATTTTTGAAAACTCCTGCTCTAAGCATTGAGTTTCTTAAAGCTGTTACTAAGTCTGGGAATGTTTTAGCGTGGTGAGTAAATAATGTAAATTTAGATGCAACTTGGGCTGATTGTATCATCCAAGATGCTACGGGGTCTGTTGCAACCTCACCGATGATGTTAACAGAACCATCTGTTTTCTTTTGAACGTCCAAACACTCTTGACCAGCAATTGTATCTGTTTCACGCATTGAAACTATGTTACGAGTTGGATAAATTTTTCTTAAGTGTAACTCGAACGCTGTTTCTGTGATACGTAAGTTCATTGTTTCATATATATTTTCAATCATAGCCATAAGCATTGTTGTTTTTCCGGCATCCTTGTTCTCCTGTTAGCGATATAATTCTTGCACCTTTAACAAGGTATTTTAATAGCTCTATTGTATCTTCTTTTCCAGGATATAAAACTATTTGCTCCAAAGTTGCTCTTTTTACGTCGAATTTTCTTACGAAGAATGCCCATGTTTCTGACATTGATGGTCTTACAACAACGACACGAGAACCATCTTTCATTTCGTTGATTTTATAACCATTTGTATCTGATAACTGTCCAGGGTTATTGTATTTATAAATATTTTGGCATACCCTTTTTAGCTCTGCTTCTGTTCCAAATGATAAAAATCCTAAACGTATTGATTTACCATGAAACATTATCCAAATACTGTCACATGCACGTTGAACTTTGTGTTCTTCTATTTGTGCTAAATAATCTGCTGAATCTGTTTGTGCAACTTGGCTTATGAAACTTTCTGGAAGACCTGATACACCACCAGATACACCATCTATATTCATATCTCTTATTTCATCTATACTTGAATAACCTTTGTATTGTTGGTATATTCTCTGTACTACTATATTTAATTTGTCGCTAAATGATAATGTTATATTTTCTTTTTCATATATTTCACTTATTTCGTCTTCTGTAATTACATAGCAAGGTTTTGTTTCACCTTGTATATATTTGAATTCATCCAATTTATATTTTTTTATAAGCTCACTTAATGCTTCATATCCAAATTCTTTTTTATAAATATAAATTAAAATATCAAATTTATCCTGAGATGTCAAAACAGATGGTATATCAAATGGGATTGCTTTTGATATATTCATTTCTGTTACTCCATACTCTTTTGAAAGTAAGTCAAATATTAGTTCTTTAACATATTTTTTATCATTTACATCTCCATATGTACAACCCTTTAAAGCTTTTTTCAATTCATATTTTTTATTTTTTCTTCTTTTTAATTCTTCTTCAGATAGCCCTATATCATATAAATTTATTTTTGTAATTTCATCTAGTCTTCTTTTGATGAATTCTATCATTTTGTTTAAAGTATAGGTCTGGTCGTCTACATCCATTTTTGTTACTACTTCTGCATTTTTTTGTGAATTAATATGAAAATATATCATAAGTACAGCTATACCTAATACTACAACTATAAGTAAAAGATTTATTATTGTCATTATTTTTCTAACCTTTGTTAATTTTTAACAAGGCTTCCTCCTTTCCTTTGGTAAAAATCCCAGTTTCCAATTAGGAATTATTGTTTTATCATTTGTAGAAGTTCATATTTTCCTTTTACAATTTCATTTAAATTATTTATTTCTTGTACAAAGTTATAATTACTATCTTTTTCCTTAACTCTCATTAAATTTAAAAATAAATCTATAACTGTTCCTTCTTGTGTTGCTTCAAAAAATAAATTATTATATGGAATTGTATTTATCATATCTTTTTGTTTTAATAAGTTTCTTGTTATGTTTTTAGCATTATATTTTGTATTTTCCATGTATTTACCAATTGTCATAATTGTTTTTTGTTCATTTAAAATTTTACCTTCTTTAATCATCTCTTGAATTTTTTCGATTTGTTTAGCTCTTTGTGATGTTAATGCTATAATTATATCTGATGTGTTAAGAATATCAACCGTTTCCTGATTTCCTATGTTTTTGTCTAAATCTACTATTACCATATCATAATATTTTCCGGCTGATGATATAACTTGAGCATATTTTGCCTTTATCTGTTTGTACTGTTCAAAATCTCCCTCTACGCCTAATAGCACCTCTAATCTATTTGTTAAAAGAATTTTTGCATAATCTGTTATTATTTCTGGAGTTAATTTGTTGCTTCTTATCATTCTGTCTAATCCTACAATTCCCCCTGTTTCAACTTCTCTGCCTCTTGTGCTTCCACTAAATAGTGAAAAACTTTTCTTCTTTTTTTCTTGCCAAAAACTTTCTTTCATCAAATTATCATTTAGTGATGTAGATACAAGTAAAATTTTTATATTATGCTTAATTGCAAGTTCTGTTGCATATGCAATACTGCTTGATGTAGTTCCGAACTTGTTCATCTGTTCCATTCCAAAAAGTAACTATTGCCATTTTCTCACCCTCTAATCTTTCATCGTTCTTCTTATTTTACTAATGTTCTCATTTTTGCAAATGTCTTGTATTACATAAGCTAAAGATTCTTTATAATTGATGCTTAATCTTCTAAATCTTATTTTTTCAATTCTTTGATTTTCTTCAAAAACTTTGTTGTCCTCTCCTAAGATTTGGAAGTATAGGACATAATTGTTCCAATTTACCCTATATTCCATTGATATATAATTTAAATATTCTTCATCTTCTTTTGATGTTTCATAAGCAAATTCTATTTTGGTTAAGTCTATTGGTCTTATTACATTTTTAAATATATCTATTCCTTTTTTTAATGAAAATAAATCAAATGATGTTACAAAATAGTTTTTATCCGCCTTTTCCATATTAAAACTCTCTAATTTTTCTGTAGAATCTATATCCATTAAAATATAATCATACATTTCATCATTTGTTTTCTCTTTTATTTCTTCGTCATTTGTATCAAATTTTATGCCTAGATATCTTTCTATTTCTTCCCAAGATTCAAATCCTACCGCAAAGTCTATATCTTCAAATGAGGTTATATATGATTTTGTAGGATTTATAGCTGGTATTATATATTTTATTTTTTGTATACTACTTGCATCCACTACTAAAATCTTATAGCCTAATAAACTTAAAACTTTTGCTGTGTATGTTATAAAGTTTGCTTTGTCATACGCCCCCATAAATCCTATCTTTTTCATACTAAGTCCTTTCTTTTAACATAAAAATTATTCAACTACAGTTCCTGATAAAGATTGTAAATATTGTTGTCTTGATTCTTTTGTTGATGTTATACTTTCATCCATTTTTTGAGATACATTTTCATCTTTTCCATAATTTGATAATGCTCCATTTATGTTTTGGCTTCTTAAGTTTTTCAATGCTCCATTATTTGCATTATATCTTGCACTTAATGCTGCCATTGCTGTAGATATTATATTTGGATCTGCTTCAATTAATTTTGCAACTTCGTCACTTACAACATATGTAGGTGATGATGCTTGTTGTGTTCCTGCCTCTGTATATTTTGTTGCATATAATTTTGCTCCATCCATTCTAAATGCTTCTACTATTGCATTTGACATTGTAACTATTTCTTCTTCTGCCATTTTCATTTGGATTGTATCTGCCAAGTATTCTTCATTTACCTTTGGTATTGTAACCATTTTCTTTGACACAACTATGTAATCTTGACCAGTTGGCAATAATAATCTTATATCAACATAATCACCTGTAAATAAGTCTACTGGCAAAGCAACTGAATTGTATTCTTGTTGTCTTACATCATCTGTATCTATATCATCTGCTCTTGTTATAAAAGATGATGCAATTACTGTATTTGCCTTCATATCAACTTTTGCAACTAATGGTTTTTGTGTTGTTTCAATATATGTTTTTGCCCCATTTGTACCTTGTGTATAATATGCTCCTGTTTTTTCTTCTGTATATACAATTACCTTACTTCCATTTTCAGAATTCATAAATAAACTTCCATCTGTATCTGTATATATATCATTTCCTGATTTATCACATAATGAGTAATTTTGTAGCATTGTAGCTATGTCACTTGTAGCATTTGCTGGTACTCCCTCTGCTCTTACCGTTTCCATTGAAAATAAATCTGAAGTTAGTACTTGTCCTGATTTTATATCCTTTGTTAAAACATAAACACTCTTTGTTGCTGCCTGTTCTTCTTGAATTTTTTCGTTTAATTTTTTAATTTGCATAAATAGTAAAACTACTATCACTGCCGCAATCACCATTGTTATTACCATTCCTAATAAAAATGAATTTCTTGCTTGTCTTTGCATTGGATTTGATGCCATTTTAAATTCCTCCTCTATATAAAAAATACATAATTCATTTTTCATTTTACATCATTTTTCGATGCAAATCAATAAAAATTTTATTTTGTAACATAAATATAATATTTTTGTAATATTTTTGTAATATTAATTTTATTTCCATTTTTTTCCAAATAAAACAATCCCTCATTAGACCATTTTTTCAGTCTAATAAGGGATTTGTTATTTTTGTGTAATATGTATATTTTGAACTTCAGTATTCATTTCTCTTGAGATTATATTTTGTATTTTTGCTACATCTTCTTTTTTTAATTCTTCTTTTGCTTTTACAACAACATTTATGCTAGAATCATTAATTAAAATAATACAATTTTCAAAGCCTTTGGTCAAAATTAAATTTTCACTTATCATAATTGCATTTTTTGCATTATTTATTTTTGTGATTTCCTGTGTTGCAATTGTTTTTTGTGCTTCTGATGAATTAGAATTATTTAATATTTTTTCATAGCTTGAAATCATTTCAGCATACATTTTATCTCTTTCAAGTTTTGAACTCGCATAATAATCATCTTTTTCTTGATTATTATTTCCACTTGTATCATCACTTTTGTTTTCTTTTTCATTATTTTTGCTAGTATCATCACTTTGGGTTTCTTGGGCTTTATTTTCACTTGCATTATTAGTCGTATTTTGAACATCATTGTTACTAACCAAAACCGCATCTCCTACATTTGCCGTTTCTTCCTTTATTTCTGTTATATCTTCTGAATATGTTTCTTGTGTTTGATTTTCAAATGTCATATAATTAAAATATCCGGCTGCAACAAGCATTAAAGCCACAGCATATATTACAACTTCACTGCCTTTAAACTTTTTCATTCTTTTCCCTCCTAGTATAATAACTCCAAGTTAAAAATAACATGACATTATTATTTTTTATTTTTGTGTTTCAAAAACTTGAATCTTTTCTATACTTAAACCTGTCACCGCTCCAACTGCACTTATTATATTCGCTTTAACTGTAGCATCATTTGCTCCTTCTGCTGTAATAATTGCACCTTGAACTGCTGGCATTAACGTTTTTTTAGTTACAGGTTCCTTACTTCCTGACTTTTCAGAATATACAATATCCTTTTTGGTTTCAGTTTCTGTAACATTTCTTGTTCCTCCAGATGAATCCCCCTCCTCTGTACTACTTGTGGTTGTACTTTCATTATATAATGCTTCTATACTGCTGCTTTCCGAATAATTTATAAGCACATTTACTTTTCCCACATTTTTTATAGTGCTCAATATATTTTCCAGTCTTTCTTCAAGTTCCGTTTTTCCCTGCAAAATTATATCATCATTTGCTAAAATTTTATCAGATATAGAATTTGTAGATTTTTTTTCATTATTTGTTATGTCTTTCTTATCTCTCCATATAGTATTTATTACAATAAGCGTAATTATTAATATGAGTACCAAAAATGCTGTATTTTCAATTTTCTTTTTATTAGATTTTTCCCCATCATTTTTAGGCATTAAACTCTTAAAAAAATTACTCATTTCTTAGCTTTCCTTTCATTTAATTTTAATATCAATTTTTTCTTTATCAATTTGATAAAATGTAGCCAGCTCTTCTTTTATTTTTTCTATATCATCACTACTTTCTTCCTTTCCACTGTCTTGCATAATTTCTACCTTTTCAACACTTGCAATTCCTTTCTTTTTTAAACTTAAACTTATTTTATTTATGCCTTCATTCTCATTTAATGATGCATCAATAGTACATTTTGAAACTTCATATCCATCTTCAGCTACTTTTTTAGAAATATTTTTCTTTAATTCTTCTACATATAACTTTTGTAATCTATTATCCATACTTTGTTGCCCCGTATTTTTGCTTGCATCTTTAGTTAGATTTTCTGCAACTTTTTCTAAATCAATGTCATTCACATTATATAAATTAGCCGAATTTACAAATGGCGAAATAAAGCAAAATATAATATAAACTCCAAGAACAACTTTTATGTATTTTTTTAAATTTCCTTTTGGTAAAATAAGTTCAAAAACACTCACAATAATTACAGAAATTGTAATTTGTTCAATCCAATTACTCAAAAAACTTATCATCTATACATCATCCCACTATTTGAAATCTTTATAACAAGTGTTACGCCAATTATCAGTAAAACTGACACAGCACATAAAATTGCAAAAAGTAATTTAAATATCCCGCCTATTTCATCTAATAATTTTACAATTTTAGAATCTGCTATTGGTTCTATTATGCATGAGGTAAGAGAATACATTATGCTAAAAGTTCCAAGTTTTATAATTGGAAGTATACAAATTCCAACTATTATTACTACACCAACTAATCCCACAGCATTTTTTAAAATAATTCCACAACCAAGCACAGTATCTACACTATCTCCTAAAATTTTCCCGGACGATAGGTATTAATGAACTAACAGCTGCTTTTGTAGTTTTAGCTGTTATTCCATCAACACTTGATGTTAGGCTTCCTTCTAATGATACTACTCCTACAAACAATGTAAGTGTAACACCTAAAAACCATACTATCCCTGACTTTAAAAAACTCCCAAGTTTACTTATTTGTATTCTATCAGACAATTTTGAAATTATCACAAGTACAGTTATTATAGATATAATCGGCATTATTAGTGTTTTTATCATATTTGTAATAAATTCTATCAAAAACAGTAAAAGTGGTTCTAAAACTGCTGTAGATGTTATGCTTCCAGTGTATGCCATAAGTGTTATTAAAAGAGGTATTAAGCTTTGAGAAAATCCAATTAAATTATCTATTGTATCATTTACTAATTTTAAAATATCTGTAAAATTCGCCATTATAATAGTTACTATCAAAATGTATTGGACATAATATACAATCTTTGAAATCTCACTATTTTCTAAATCATCTGTAATTGATTTTATTACACTATGTATTAAAACTATAACAAGTATATTTATTAAAATCTTAATCGTGCTTTTAACCTGCGTTCCGGAGCAAACTTACAACCTTTTTTAATATACTAGAATTATCAATTTTGCCTTTTATCGCCATGTTAAATATATCAGAAATATTAATATCACTTGTAAAATCAGAAGCATACTTATTTGCCTCTTTCAGAAAATCCCTAATTCCTAAAGATGACTCCTGTTCTTTTAAAATACTACTTGTATCTAAGGAAATTGAACTTGAATCTTCTGTTAAATTTTCATTTGATGCATAAACAGGCTTTAGTCCTAATAAAAACAAAAGTAAAATTATCAACATTAAAATTTTTTTTATTTTCATCTTACCCAAGTATCAACTCCACTTCTGTTTGAAAATTAATCTGGCAAAATTTTCAAAATTACTTCTAATAAATTATAAATAATAGGTATCGACATAGAAATAATCAGTGCTTTACTGCCCAGTTCCACCTTACTTGCAATAGCACTTTCTCCAGCATCTTTGCAAATGCTAATTGCAAATTCCGAAAGAAATGCAATTCCTGTCATTTTAATCAAAATTGCCAAAAATCCAGTATTTACACCAGATTTATTGCAAATATTTTTTAGCAAATTTATAATACTTGAAATTTCATCTAATGCCATTAACAATATCAAGGCTCCTGTTATCAGTGAAATATATATCGCAAATTCAGGCCTGTACTGTTTTATTACAATTATAAGTATTAAACCAATTATTCCAATACCAATAATTTTAATTACTTCTTCCATTTACTAAACATCCTTTTATTTTTTATTCCTCACACTGTTTCATGTTTAAATCATAAACTAAACAATGTCCTTACTGTATCAAATAATGAGCTTATTTCTTTTATAACAAGTGTGAGAACTATCACAAGCCCAGCAAGTGTCGTCATCATTGCTTGCTCCTCCCTCCCAGCTCTACATAACACTTGGTGTAATACCGCAACTAATATTCCTACAGCTGCTATTTTGAATAATAAATCTACATTCATACCTTTTTTCTCCTTTTGTTCGTTTTGGACCGGTTCTTTCATGAACATTGCTCTTTTGGGACCGGTTCTTTTAAGGACATATTAAAATAATATTATCACTATCGCTAGTCCAATGATTGTCCCTAAGCTTTTATACATTTTTGAATTTTTATTTTTTTCTTCTTCCGCAATCACAATCTGTTCATTTATTAAACTACAAAACTGGTTTATTTCACTCATTTGTCCCTCTACATCAGTTTTTCCAAGCATATTGCCTAGAGATAAGATTAAATTAATGTCTTCAGCTTTAAGATTAAGGTAAAATCTTTCTTCCAAAACCGCTTCATTCCAAGCAACTTCAGTTTTCTTATTTTTCAATTTTTCTGCCATCTTTTTAAATATCTCAGATATTTTTTCATTTTTTTTAATTACCGCAAGCTCTTCGAAAATTTCTATCAATGGTTTGCATGTAAATCTAATTTTATTTTGTAATATTGAAACAGCATTTTGTAAACTTTTTAATTCATTTAATCTTTCAATATAACTTTTTGACAGTAAAAATCCTATGCTTGTACTTCCTGTAAGTATAAATATTAAAAATATGTATCTAAAATATTCCATAATTCCTCCCATATATTTATATGCGTAAATTTTTATTTTAGAACATCTATTGTTTCCTTTATTTTTCCTTTTTGTTTTGAATCTAATATTATGATTTTTCTAATAATTTTTGAATCAATTAATCTTTTTAAATTTTCATTTTGATAAATTTCTTCTATGCTTCCACCATGAGCTGTAAATATTCCCTTAACACCACTAAGAGCCATTTTTTCTATTGCCTCTATGTCTTCATTTCCGCCAATTTCATCACATACAATTATTTCAGGTGCCATAGACCTTATTAGCATATTTATTCCAATAGATTTAGGAACATTGTCTATTACATCAGAAAACATTCCAATATCATTTTGCGGTACTCCTCTATACATTGCTGCAATTTCACTTCTTTCATCTACTATTCCGCATACTTTCGGTGGGAAATCTATTTCTGGCATTCCGGTTCGAAATTTTCCTAATTAAATCTCTCAAAATCGTTGTTTTTCCAGCCCCTGGACTAGATACTATCATTGTATTAAATACACTTGAATTTTCTATATCAATTACGTCTTTTAAAATTGGCAACGACGCATCTTTTATTTGTTTTGCAATTCTTATATTTAAACTAGATATACCATTTATATTTTCAACTTTTCCATTTTTTATAACACACGAGCCAGTTATTCCTACCCTATTTCCACCTCTTATTGTAATAAATCCTTCCGATATTTGCTTTGTATATGAATAGACTGATTTTTCACAAATATTTTCAAATATTTCTTCAATTTCCTGTTTTGTTATTTTATGTGATGTGCACCTCATTTCTTGTCCTATTTTTAAACTTAAATTTTGGTTCACTCTTACTCTAATTTCTTCGATTTTTTCTTGTTCTTCTTTTAATTTTTCTATTTTCTCTTTTATATCTATTGGAAGATATTCCATTACATCTTTAATCAATTTAATCACTTTCCCAATAAAAAAAATACATATAATATCTATTAAATATTATATGCATTCTTTTTCATTTTAGAACTTATTTTATTCTTCCCAATTATGATATATGTTCATAACATCATCTAAATCATTTAAGTTGTCTATTAATCTATTCATTTTTTCTACTCCATGCTCATCTAAAGCTACTGTTGTAGATGGTACCATTTGTACAGACGCTTCTACGAATTCAAGTCCAAGACCTTCTAAGCTTTCTCTAACTGATGAAAAATCAGATGGTGCTGTTGTGATTTCATAGACATCTTCATCTGCTTCAAAGTCTTCTGCTCCAAATTCTAGTGCTTGCATCATTAATTCATCTTCAGATAATTTGCAATTTTCTTTTTCTATTACAATTATTCCTTTTTGACTAAACATATATGATACACATCCAGTTGTTCCTAAATTTCCTCCAGCCTTATCAAATACGTGTCTTACATCTGCGGCTGTTCTATTCCTGTTGTCTGTACTTGCTTCTACTATTACTGCTACACCGTTTGGTCCATAACCTTCATATGTTATTTCCTCATATATTGCTGTGCTTCCCTCTCCAGAAGCTTTTTTTATTGCATTGTTTATTGTATCATTTGGCATATTTGCTGCCTTACATTTTGCAATTACATCTTTTAATTTTGAATTTCCAGCTGGGTCTGGTCCACCTGCTTTTACTGCTACTAGTAATTCTCTACCTAGTTTTGTAAAGATTTTTCCCCTTGCTGCATCTGCCTTTCCTTTTTTTGCTTGAATGTTGTTCCATTTTGAATGCCCCGACATTTTTATTCCTCCTTTAATTTTTTCTCTATTTCTTTTTCGTTTTACATTGTACCATATTTTTTGGCTTTTGTGTAGTTTTTTTTTTACATTTCCTCTAAAAGTATTAAAATTAAATTTTTATTTTGTTAATTCAATTATTTTATCCATTATTTTTCCGGTAACTTCTACTAAAACTTCTTTGTCCTTTTTAAGTTCTCTATTTCCTTTATACCCCTCTAAATCTAATGGCTTACCATAAGTAATTGTAGCCTTTTTAAATGGTTTTTCTCCACCTTTTATTCCAACAGGTATTACAGTAGCATTTGAATTCAATGCAAAATATGCAACACCAGTTTTTGGCTTTAATCCTTTTTTTAGTCCATTTCTAGTTCCTTCTGGAAATATAGCTAAACATTTTCCATCTTTTAAAGTTTTTAATGATTCTTTCATTGGCCCAAAATCCTTATCATTTCTTTTAACTAAAATTACATCAAATACTTTTCCTAAAAATGCAAGAAATTTATTTTTGGCTAGTTCTTCTTTAGCAACAAACCTAGTGTCTTTTCTTTTGCATGTTACTTCTAATAGAGGTGGATCTAAAAAACTTTTATGGTTTGCGCAAAATATTACTGCCCCTGTTTTGGGTATGTTTTCAGTTCCAACTACTTTTACTCTGTATACTATTTTACAATATATAAATATAAAAAAATTACATATGATTCTTACTACTTTATACATTTTTCATCATTCCTATCTTCTTTTTTTTATTATTTCTATTACTTTTTCAGCAACTTCTTCAATTGTCATATTGCTTGAATCAATATATATTGCATCTTCAGCTTGTTTTAATGGTGCAACTTTGCTTGTTTTGTCATTATTATCTCTAAATTTTATGTTTTCTACTATTTCTTCAAAAGGTATATTTATTCCCTTTTCTTCATTTTGTTTTTGTCTTCTTCTAGCCCTTTCTTCTGGAGTTGCATCTAAATATATTTTTACATCTGCATTTGGAAATACATTTGTTCCAATATCCCTACCTTCCATTATTACTTTTTTCCCTTTAGCTATTTTTCTTGACAAATCCGTTATTGCCTCTCTTACAATCACTATATGTGATACTTGCGATACAAATTTATTTACTGCCGCTTCTCTTATTTCTTTTGATACATTTTCATTATTTAAATATACTTTCTTTTCGCCATTTTCTTGTTTAAATTCAATATCTATTGTGTTCAATATTTCTTGTATTTGTTCTAAGTCTTCTAGTCCTATATTTTTTCTTAACATAGCTAATGTTACACATCTATATAACGCTCCCGTATCTATGTATACTAGATTTTCCCTTTCTCCTACTAATTTTGTTATTGTTCCTTTTCCGCTTCCTGCGGGTCCATCAACAGCTACTATAAATTCCATTTTTTACCTCTTTCCTATTTTTATTAAAAGCGACCCATTTTTCCTCCTCCGCCTCCTTTTCCGCCAGAAGATGAACTTCCACCGAATCCAGAACCAGATGTATATGAATCTATTTTTGAAGAATTTGAATTTTTATATAAATTTCTTCTATTTGCTTCTTTTTGTGCATTTTTTATTAATCTATGTAGATCATTTTCTAATTTTCTTAAAGCCATATAATTATAATATTCTCCCAAAACATATCTATATTTTTCTGTTTCCGGCAATGTAAAATCAATATGTTTTACCATTTGCTTTAATACTTTTTTTGAACACCCAAGTGCTGTCGCTGTAGCAAGATATCTTTCCCATAATATTATTTCAGGAAGTTCCTTTTCGCTAAAATTTCCAAAGTCGTTTAGAAATCTTTTATGTGCTAACCACTTAGAATATTCAAATTTTCCTTTTTTAGTTCTTCTTTTATCTAAAGCTAATATTTTGTAATCTATTAAACTTAATATCATTACTAATCCATAGTAATTTAATATATCAATATATCCATTTTCACTTATAAATAGACCTAATATAAAGCATATTATTCCTACTATCAATGGACTCTTTTGTAATATTTTTGTATAAATGTTATCTTTTTTAAAATATTCTTTATAATAAATTTCTCTTAATACGTTCTCTTTAAATTCATAAAAAGCATAGACATATTCATCTATTTTTCTTGGCTCAGCTGCAAAATCTTTTAAACTTTTTATTGAGCAAATATTGTTCCTTCCAATAACTTCAAACAATATTTTAACAACAGTATTTTCTACCATAGTTCTACTAGATTTAGTATCCTTTAAAATTAAGTTATAGTCGTTTTCATCATCTTTATTTTTTTCTATCTGTATTTTCTTTTTTGATATTAAATCAAGTATTGCAGCAGAAAAAGTTTTTCCCGTAACTTTTTTATTCATTAAATAATCTATTATATATGCTCTATCATCACTTGGGAAGTCTCTGTAATATTTATTATAATATATCCTTTTTTCGAAAAATATTTTTATCAATACTAATATGCAAATAACTCCAAAAATATAATATACTATAGCAACTGTTTTTACTATTTTTTGTTTATTTTTCAAATCTCTTTCTTTCTTTTGTTTTTGGATTCGATTTATTTTTTCATAATATTCGCTTTTCAAATTTTCATCAATGCCTTTATCAATGCTTGATATAAATGAGTTTATTTTGTATTCAGCAAAATTTTTATTTTGTATCATGTAATTATATTCTTCTTCTATACTTCTTTTCCAATCATCATTAGCTTCTTCGTAAAAAGCTTCTAATTTTTTTTCATACTCCGTTTTTAATGAATCATCCCATTTTACTTTTTCTATTAACTCTTGAGCTATATTATACCAATAAATTGTAGCTTTCTTATTTAATTCTACAAACGCCTGACTTAGTTTATTTTCTATTTCTGTTTTGTTTTCTTCATCTAATGCTGTTTCTGGATTTGCCACAGCATTTTCATATTGTAAAATGTAATCTTTTCCATCTACATTTGATTTTTTTGTTCCATTAGGTACTAATTCTTTGTTAAACATTATTCTTATGGTTTCATAACTATTTTCATTAACTTCACTATCTTTTAAAGATAGTGTCTTATAATCATCAATTGTGCAATATCCCGATGAAGGTCCATGTGACCATACCATTACATTTTTGTCTTCTTTAGGTAAATGCACTTTTAACTGGTAATCTAAAAATTTTTCATTTGTTTCAAGAAAACACCAATACAGTTCGGCAATATCATTATGCACAACAACAGCGTCGTGTATTACATATTCTCTATAAATTACCTTTTTCTTTTTTGATGGGCAAAAAACATTTATTTCTATTGACCTTTTATTATTAGAAACAGTATAAACACCATATTTTCCATTTGATGCACTATCTACTCTCTTATACTCATTTTCTTTATTGTTCATATCATCGATTGATAAAAAATTTGCTTGCGAAATATCGTATACTTTTACATCCGTTATTCCTGTAGCATTATATATTTCTGAGTCTCCAGAAAAATTACTATATATTCCTGTAAACGGATACACATCATATCTCGAAAAAATTTTTTTAGCATAAAATCCATTATATTTACCATTTTGCCACACAACTTCTTTTACATAAATACTTCCATCTTCATTAATAGTAGCATCTTGATATAATAATTTTGTGCTATTTGATTCATCTAAAGCATATACTTTTGTTCCAAATAACATACATATTATTACACATACCAATATTATCTTATTTTTCATTTTTATCATAAGAAAATCCATTCCTTTTTCTATAACTTCACTATTTTTTCATATAAAGTATATCAAACGTTGTCTTTTTTGGCAACATTTTTCAAAAAATTATTAGAACCAATTTATAATTTTTGTTATAATTGCATATATATATCCAAAATGGAAAATGGAAAAGATTTCTCCTTTCCACTAATCTTTAACCGTATAAATTTCCGCTCCCAAATTTTTAAGTTTGCCATCTAAATTTTCATATCCTCTCAAAATGTATTGAATATCTTCCACATTAGTAGTACCTTTAGCTGCCAATCCTCCTAAAACTAAGCTTGCACCACCTCTTAAATCAGTTACTCTAACTTTAGTTCCAGATAATTTTTTTACTCCTTTTATAATAGCTGTTTTTCCTTCAATATTTATATTTGCTCCCATTTTTTGTAGTTCTGCCGTATATTTGTATCTATTTTCAAATATATTTTCTACGATAATTGACGTTCCAGAAGCCACACATAAAACTGCTCCAATTATAGCTTGCATATCTGTTGGGAATCCTGGATATGGCATTGTTTTAATGTCAATTGCCTTTAGTTTTTTCGGTGATTTTAAATTAATCTCGTTTTCTTTTAACTTTATTGTGCACCCCATCTCTGCTAATTTATTCAAAACAGGTGTAATATGAGATGCATTTACCTTTTTTAGTGTTATTTCTCCACCTGTAATCGCTGCCGCACATAAAAGTGTTCCCGCTTCTATTCTATCTGGCATAACATTATAGCTTGCATCTTTTAAATTTTTAACTCCTTGTATTTTTATTATGTTGCTTCCCGCTCCCTCAATTTTTGCTCCCATTTTATTCAAAAAATTTTGTAAATCTACTATTTCTGGTTCCATTGCTGCATTTATTATCGTAGTTTCTCCATCTGATAGCACAGATAATAGCATAATATTTTCAGTTGCTCCTACACTTGGAAAATCTAAATTTATTTCCGTTGGAATTATTTTTTCTGTTTCACATACTATTTTTCCAAAATCTTGATTTACTGTCGCTCCTAATTTTTCAAATCCTTTTAGATGTAAATCTATTGGTCTTGAGCCAATATCACAACCTCCTGGATACGAAAATATAACCTTTTTATATCTTCCTAAAATTGCTCCAGCAAAAATAACTGATGACCTCATTTGTCTCATTAAATGTTCAGGTATTTCAAATTTGTTTACATTTCTAGAATCAATTACAATTTTATTTTGATTTTTCTTTACTTTGCATCCTATATTTTTTAATATTTCTATCATCATTTGCGTGTCGTGAATATTTGGAACATTATAAAGTTTCGTTATTCCTCTGTTTAATACACTTGCAGCCATTATTGGGAGTGACGCATTTTTTGACCCAGAAACAAAGGTTTCTCCGCATAACCTTTTGCCTCCTTCTATTATGTAATTTGACATTTTTCTCTCTTTCCTTTCATAAAAGTTTCTTTTTTGTTATATTTTATGAAAGTATTTTAGTTTTCGTGAAAAATTAATAATATCCTTTTTTATAATTCATTCTTCATATTATCCACATCAACACAATCTTCAATAAATTGTTTTTTTAGCAAATTCTTTGGAATCATCAAATTATATTTACCATCTTTTTGAGAAGCATCTGGAATTTCAAGCTCCCATTTATCAATTTTTTTTATTTTAATTTTTTCTAAAATGTTCTCCAAAAACTGCTGGCCAATTATATAAGGAGTTTGGACACTGCCTATTTCTTGTGAGCCATCTCTTACAGAATATTCCATTTTTGTGCTAAATACAGAAAAACAATGTTAATATCATGTAAAAAATCTCTACTAATTCGAATAATATGTTTTCTATTTCTTTATTCATTTCTCATATCCCTTTTACAATTTTGAAATAATTATATCCTACGATTTTTGCTTTTGCAAACTTTTTTTCGTTTTTGATTTTTGAAAAGGCGGAATTTTGAATTCTCAAAATTCCGCTTTTTACTAAAGACTATTTAATTGTTAAAGTTGTTAAATAACCATTCAAATATTAAGCAACTTTTTCTTTATAATTTACAATAGTAACTTCTGTGGCTAATTTTTTTAATTGATTTACAATTTTTTCAATATTTTCGGCTGTTTCATCATCAAAGTATTGTTCTCCACATTGAGTACATACTTTTGCTGGAACACCTTTAATAATAATAATTGTATCTTCTAAATCTACTACATAATTTACTTTCTTTTCCACTAAATTTCCTTTACACATAAAACAATTCATTATTTTAACCTCCTTGTTTTCATATCTTCTTCCCATTTTTCTGTATTTGGATAATATGCAGTTATAATATGAACAATGTCTTCACTCACTCCACATACTATATGTAATATTTTATTATTTATATTATATCCCAATATTAAGCAACTTGGATATGGGTAATCATCATAATAATATTCAATTATTTTTCCATTGCTTACGGCCGTTTTTACATCATATATTAATATACCTCTTTGATTTAATCGATTTAAACAATGTTTTGTCCAATCTATTTTTCTTTTGGCTATATACTCTTTTATAATTTCAATATTTAATAAGTCCTTGTTCAACTTTTTCCTCCTCTTTTATTTTAGCATAAAATAACTAATTTATACAATTATTTTTTTTTAATTTATTCTTATATTTTTTGCATTTCTTTTACAATTTTGAAATAATTATATCATACGATTTTTGCTTTTGCAAACCTTTTTTCGTTTTTTGTTTTTAAAAAGGCGGAATTTTGAAAATTCAAAACTCCGCCTTTGGATATTATGCTGTTTATCATTCAATTGATAAAGCCACAAGGAATCCGAGATTTTTGGTTGAATATCTAGGAAGCATTCCAAAACGATGTGCTAATACAACTCCACATTCTTCACTTCTTGTTACCATTTTTATTCCAGGGCCATATTCTTGCGTCCAAATCGTCTTTCCTCCATAATATTTCTTAATTTCTCTTTGCGTTTCTCGATCAAAGTGTAAGAAATATTCAGCAATACAGTCACATTCTAGACCAAAGATCAAATGGCTTTTTACATTTCTTCCTGTTTCAACAAATTTAGAATTTTTCATTGCCATATCAAAATCGACATAATCTAGTGGTCTTGCATCTTTTACAGATTGAAATATTCCTTTTTCTTGATTGTAAGAAATACAATAAGCAGACACATATACACCACCATGCTTCTTAATTCTGTTAATCTGATTTTTGAATTCTGCCGTATTTGGGTCCCTAGCTCCAATCAATCCAGGAAAATTGCTGTTATATCTCCTTGTTTCGATGTTTCCATTTTCTAATTTCTCCTGCAAAGGTATCCAGCAAAATCGACTGCCATCAAATTCTCTTTCAATCATAAATATTTTGCTATTTTCCGAACTAACTGGCTTATATCCTTCTGGGATTACTGGTTCTCCATACGTTTTAAGAAAAAAAACATCTTCTTCATCATCCGTGAAAAAAATTCTTCCATCTTTCACTTCAATATGTGCCTTTTTTCTTGGTACATTTAGCATAATTCTCCGTTTCATAATGTCCTCCTTGTTATTGGTTATAATAATTTTCCCAAAATTACTGCATGGTCTTTTGGCCATCATGCTTAATAATACATTATTTTCACATATATTGCAAGCTTTTTCAAAAAACTTACCAAATTTACAAATAAACAACCTCGTTCTTATCCAACACCTTCGCCTCTTCGTCTTCAGAGCTAATTTCAACAATCTCTCCAAGTTCTCTAGAAAATTCTTTCATCAAAACAACCTTTATAGTAATATCTTTTCCATTAATATATTCATCCATCAATCTCTTAAGTTTACTTAAATTTAACAATTCCTCTTTCAAAACCCTTGGATTATCTTTTGCTCTTTTTACAATTTTTTCCTTAATTGCAACAATATCTTCATTACTTGCACAAGAAATTCTCTGGAATACTTGGAATGGATCATAATATTTTAGTATTGGAATATTGTTACATTCCTTATCAAATCTTTCATAGAATTGTTCCATCTTCATAGGAATGTATTTAAATATTTCATCAGCTTTTTCCCTGTATTCTTTTTCTAAAAGTTGATTATTTAATTCATCAAATCTAACCATTACATCTGTCAAATCTTCATTTAAGTATTTTTCTTCATCTCTTATAATAACTTTTCCTAATTCTTCGTCAACATTTGGACAATATTTAGAATGAAGTGAAGATAAATTCATTCCATTTAAAAATACTGTTTTTAATGTAGGAACATCGTTTCTTATCAACCCACTTTTTGAAAAATATACAAAATATTCAAATAATTTTACAACATCAATTAATTCAATCTCTCCTTTTTGAACTTCTTCAAGAGTTTCTTCAACAATCTTTGTAAATTGTTCATCTGGTAATTTCCAATATTCTTCTACAAGAATTTTTTTGTATGATGGAACTTTCTTTGTTTTAGGACTTGCATTTACAGCCTCAAGTTCTTCTTTAAATAATTTCATGTCAAATATTCTTGTTCTTACATAATATTCTATAAATTTAAAGAACCTATAATCTGATTTAAAATTATAGTAATAATTTCCATCAAATTCTTTTATATAAAATTGCCTATTATCCATTAAAACCCTAGAAGATACCAAAATTGACTTGTATTCTTCATTATCTTTTATATTTTTAAATTTTTCTTTAGTTATCTTTCCAGCTTTAATCTCAAATGAAACCGCAATTGTAAAAATAAGCATAGCCTGCATAGCTCTATAGTTTGTATTTGGATATAAATTGCTTACTTCTTCATAAATTTTACTAAAATCATTTAAAGCATGTTTTAAAATACGCAAATTTCTTGTTCCACTTTTCTTAAATGTAGATATTATAAGTTTTGTATTTTCCCTCAAAAATCTTATTAGGTCGCGATTTTGTTCAAATCTCATAAAAATTCCATTTATTATATAATCAAATTGTGGAGCATATTCAAAAGTTTCGCCTATCAATTTTTCTTTTATTCTTTCATAATCTATTGCTTTATCAAATACATGCTCAATTTTATCTTGAATTTTTTCAACCATTGGCTTATCTGATTTATTAAGCTCTCCTTGTTTGTCCAACAAGTATGTTGCAATAAATGTTTTCATTTCCAAATTATTATTTTTTATTTTTGTTGAAAGTTCTCTTTCATTACATATAATTATTGTTTTTATATGGTCATGTTCAACAAAATTATTTATATATCCCAATATATCTATTACATCAACATTTGCTCTTTCTAAGTCATCAAAACATAATACTTTATCATCTGTCGAGAAAAATTCATCATAATCTATTCTTCCCCCATTTGATGAAGACCCAAAAAGATTTGCCATGTCTATTCCAGTTTTTGCATATTCTGGTATAGTTGTTATACCTTTTGTATTCATATATCTTCTTAGGTTTCTATCCATTAATTGGGAAGTTTCCATAAATATTTTTTTGCTTATTTCTTCTAAATTTGATATTCCATATAAAGACATATATATTGTTGTGAATTTTTTTCCATTTAATTTTAATGATTCAATTTTCTTTTTTACTTGATTGTTCCAAAAATATGTCTTTCCAGAACCCCATTCTCCATTTATCATTATTGCATAATCTGTATAATCTGAACGTACATAATCAAGTATGCTTTCTATTAAATCGTCCATTTTGCTTCCTCCTTTAATTTTTTTAATCTTTTGCAATTGTTAGTACATCTACTTTTTCCGCACCTGATATCTTTAGCATTTTGCTGCATTCATTCACTGTAGCTCCTGTTGTAAATATGTCATCTATTAATAATATTTTTTTATTTAATATTTTTTGCTTATATACTATTTTATATACATTTACAACATTTTTTTCTCTTCCACTTTTGTCTAATAAGCTTTGAGGAGTATTGTTCTGTTCCTTTTTTATAACATTTTTTTCAAGCTTTACTTTTGATTTCTTTGCTATATCACTTGCTATTAAAAGGCTTTGGTTATATCCTCTATCTCTCATTCTTTTTTTACTTATTGGAACCGGCACTATTATATCATATATTTCAAATTCATGATACCTTTTTTTGTATTTATTAAAAAATTCCATAAAACTTCTATATAAATATGGCTTTTCATTAAATTTATAGTCTATTAGCATCGTTCTTATTATATCGTCATATTTAAATAAATAATAGTGTTTCTCAAAGTATTTATCTGAATATTCATCTTTTCCAAAGATTGCTATTTGGTTCAATTTGTTTTCGCATTTTTTACATAGATACGTTTTTTTGCCTTTTCCACATATCCCACAAGTTGGCGGATATATTAGGTCTAATAGTTGTTCTTTTATTTTTTATTTCTCCTTTCAATGATCCCTGTTTCTCTATCACTTTATGTTCAAAACCTTCAAAGCCTCTCTTACATCTTTAACTCCAACAATTTCTAGTTTATACTTTTCCTCTAAATATTTTTTATTATTTTCTGGAATTATGCATCTTTTAAATCCCATTTTTTCCGCTTCTTTTAGCCTTTTTTCTATCATGTTAATTCTTCTTACTTCTCCTGTTAATCCGACTTCTCCCATTATTACTGTATCTTTTGGAATTGGTACATTTTTAAAGCTTGAAGCACATACACAAATTACTCCTAGGTCTATAGATGGTTCATTTAGCTTCATCCCACTTACTACGTTTACATATATATCTTGTCCACCAATATTCAAATTTGCTCTTTTTTCTAATACTGCAATTAAAACAGCAAGTCTATTATAATCTAATCCATTTGCCGTCCTTTTCGGTATTCCAAATACACTAAGAGTTGTTAAAGCTTGAAGTTCTATAAGCATCGGTCTTGTTCCTTCTATACTTGCAACTATCGCTGAACCTGATGGGTTATCTTCTCTTTCTGAAATTAGTATTTGAGATGGATTTGTGATTTCGACTAATCCTTCTCCTTTCATTTCAAACATTCCTATTTCATTTGTTGAACCAAACCTATTTTTCACTCCCCTTAAAATTCTATATGAAAAATATCTTTCTCCTTCCAAATATAAAACTGTATCTACCATATGTTCTAACACTCTTGGTCCTGCTATTGTTCCATCTTTAGTTACATGACCTATTATTATTGTAGTTATTCCTTTTGATTTGCACATTCTCATTATCTCTGCTGTTATCTCTCGTACTTGGCTTACACTCCCAGCTGCTGCTGATAACTCGTTAGAATACATAGTCTGTATAGAGTCTATTATTACAAGTTTTGGCTGCATTTCTTCTATGTTTTCATTTATTATTGATATATCTGTTTCTCCTAAAAACATTATGTCGTCATTGTCAATTCCAAGCCTATCAGCCCTTAATTTTATTTGCTCTGCTGATTCTTCTCCTGAAACATATAATACTTTCCCATCACCATGTATTTTATTACATAATTCAAGGATTAATGTTGATTTTCCTATTCCTGGTTCTCCTCCAAGTAGTATTAGTGAGCCTTTCACTATTCCGCCGCCTAAAACTCTATCTAGTTCTCCAAATCCTGAAGATAGTCTTGCTACTTCTTCTCCTTTATAGGAGTTTAGGGCTTTTGGTGTGTTTCTTTCTTTGGATATTTTTACTCCATTTTCTGTTATTTTTTCTATTTTTTGTTCAAAAAATGTGTTCCAACTATTACATGCTGGACATTTTCCCATCCATTTGGCACTTTCATAGCCACATTCATTACATACAAATATTGTTTTTGGTGCTTTTGCCATTTGCTTTCCTCCGTTTTTTTGATATGTTTATTTTAGTTTATTTTTTGAAAAAAAGCAAGAAAAATTTTTCTTGCTTTCTCACTTTTTTATTTACACATTTTTAGAAAGATTTTTGTTATTTTTTTCCCATTTTCCGAAAAGTACTAAAAATCACCCCACATCACTTTCCATTTCCACCATATTTCTAGCCTCTGCATCCATGACTACCCCTTTTTCTTTAGCCAGTTTAATCAAATAATCCAATTTTGCTTGATTTGCTTTAATTTCATAAGAATAATAATCAACCAAATCTCCCTCTGCAAAATCAAAATTACAATGAGCTTTTTTCAATTTTTCTCTTGTTTCAATAATATTAATCAGAAGTTCCCTATTTCTTTCGTCTTCTGTCAACTCACGTATCTTAGTCTCTCTTATATATTCTTTTTCCATGAAACATAATCTCCTTAATTTAACATATTTTTATATAATATATGTCAAAAAAATATTTTTTATTCTTTAAATGCTTGATATATCACTACAAATATTATATAATACGCGTAATTAAGAAAGGAATGATTTTATGATAGATATAAAATTTTTAAGAGAGCATCCTGATATTGTAAAGGAAAATATCAAGAAAAAATTTCAAGATAAAAAATTAGTATTAGTAGATGAAGTAATTGACCTAGACAAAAAAAGTCGTGAAGCAAAATTAAATGGTGATAATTTGCGTAGCGAAAGAAAAACTTTAAGTAACCAAATAGGTAATTTAATGAAAAATGGTGAAAAAGAAAAAGCAGAAGAAATAAAACAAAAAGTTCAAGAAATAAATACAAGACTAGAAGAAAATGAAGCACTAGAAAATGAATTATCTGAAGAAATAAAATCAAGAATGATGAAAATTCCAAACATAATGCACCCATCAGTTCCAATAGGAGAAGATGATAGCAAAAATGTAGAAATTCAAAAATATGGTGAACCTGTCGTTCCAGATTACGAAATTCCATATCATGGAGAAATTATGGAAGCTTTAGGTGGTCTTGACCTAGATAGTGCACGTCGTGTTGCTGGAAACGGTTTTTATTATTTAATGGGAGATGTTGCAAGATTGCATTCGGCCGTACTTACTTATGCTAGAGATTTTATGATAAATAAAGGATTTACATATTGTATACCTCCTTTTATGATTCGTTCAAATGTTGTTACAGGCGTTATGAGTTTTGAAGAAATGGACGCAATGATGTACAAAATCGAAGGAGAAGATTTGTATTTAATTGGAACATCTGAACACTCAATGATTGGTAAATTTAAAGACCAAATATTAGATAAATCAAAAATGCCTTACACAATGACATCTTATTCTCCATGTTTTAGAAAAGAAAAAGGTGCTCATGGTATAGAAGAACGTGGTGTTTACAGAATCCATCAATTTGAAAAACAAGAAATGATAGTTGTTTGTGAACCAGAAGACAGCTGGAATTGGTATGATAAAATGTGGTCATATACAGTTGAATTATTTAGAAGTATGAATATTCCTGTTAGAACTCTAGAATGTTGCAGTGGTGATTTAGCTGATTTAAAAGCAAAATCTTGCGATGTTGAAGCATGGTCTCCTCGTCAAAAGAAATATTTCGAAGTTGGAAGCTGTTCAAACTTAACAGATGCACAAGCTCGTAGACTTGGAATTAGAATTAAAGGTGAAAAAGAAAATTATTATGCTCATACTTTAAATAACACAGTTGTTGCCCCACCTAGAATGCTAATTGCCGTTATGGAAAATAATTATCAGCCTGATGGTAGTGTTATTATCCCAGAAGTTTTAAGACCTTACATGGGTGGACTTGAGAAGATTAGTCCTAAAAAATAAAAAAGGAGAAAAACATATGAAAAAAAATTCAAAATACATGTATTACAGCTGCTTAAGCAGTAGATTAAAGGTTTATATTTTTATATTAATATGTGCTTGTTTTATGCTTTTTGTATTAAACAAAATTACTGGAGGAATACTCAATATTTTTACCAACTTTTGGCAATCGACTAATGATTTTTTATTTTTTTTAGCGCTATTAATATTATTTTCTGCTGGATTTTTTGCTTGTGGTTATTCTATTTTCAGCTGCTTAATGCAAATGGCTCTTTATAAAAGATTAGAAAAAAATTCAAAAACAATTACAGGAAAATACCTAAGAATTGAACAAACTGGTCGAAATTTTTATGTCATATGTACTTCGGACCAAATAAATGGTTCTCCTATGACATTTAAAAGTCATGAATACCCATCTAATGTTAGCTATTTGATTGAAAAATTTAAAATTACAGAATTTAAAATTGATTTTGACCCATTAAATAAAAAAAAATATGTAATAAATACCAATAAACTAGATAAAAAATATTATGTTTAAATATAATTTTCAAACGGTTCTTTGAACAAAAGAACCGTTTCTGATATAAAAAGGAGTTTTAAAATTATGATAGTAAAAAATCCACAATTCGAAATTTCGGCTGTAAGCCCAAAACAATACCCTAAAAATGATTTACCCGAAATTGTTTTAGTTGGTAAATCTAATGTTGGAAAATCAAGCTTTGTAAATACAATGATAAATAGAAAAAAACTTGCTCGCACAAGCTCTGAACCAGGAAAAACAAGACAAATAAATTTTTATAATATTGATGAAAAATTTTATTTTGTTGACCTACCTGGTTATGGTTTTAGTAAAATGTCTAAAGCTGAACAGGTTAAAGTCGGCCAATTTATTGAAGAATATCTTTTTAAAAGAGATAAGATTTCTTTAATTATTTTTCTAATTGATATCAGACACGCTCCAACTAGCAATGACAAATTAATGTATGATTATGTTATTCGCTCTGGAAAACCTTTTATAATTCTTGCTAATAAAGCTGATAAAATTGCTCCTACTAAGGTTTTGGATACGGTAACTAGTTTACAGAAAGAAATTAATCCTTTGATGGATGCGACTATCCTTCCTTTTTCCTCGGAGAAGAAAGTTTTTTGTGATGATGTTTGGAAGGTTATTGAGGAATTTATTTAGAAAAAAGACGAATTTATATTTTTATTATAAATTCATCTTTTCACCACATATCCCCGATTTTTTCAATACATTTTTTACACATATCCTTACTTTTTTATTACAATATTTTACACATATCCTCAAATTTTGACATTTTTTGTCCAATTAGGACCGGGTCTTTTTTGTTCTTGCTCAAAAAGGACCCGGTCCCAAATGAGCAAGAACAAAAAAGACCCGGTCCCAAATGAATTTGTCAAAAAAATCACAATAATTTCTCCAGTTCTTTTATCTTATCCCTAGCCTCAGCTGCTTTTTCAAACTCCATTTTGCTTGCAAATTCAAGCATTTCATCAGTTAACCTATTAATAGTTTCTTTAATATCTTCGCCTTTTTCAGCTTTAAATTCGACACCAATATCTTCTGTTTGAACAGCCCTAATTGCATCTCTAACAGATTTATTAATAGTTTTAGGAGTAATTCCATGAGCCTCATTATATTCTGTTTGAATTTTACGTCTTCTGTTAGTTTCCGATATTGCTTTTTCCATAGAATCAGTCAAAACATCTGCATACATTATAACAGTTCCATCTGTATTTCTTGCGGCACGTCCTATTGTTTGAATTAACGAACGTTCTGAACGTAAAAATCCTTCTTTATCTGCATCTAATATTGCAACTAAAGATACTTCAGGTATGTCTAGGCCCTCTCTTAATAAGTTTATTCCAACTAAAACGTCAAACTCTCCAAGCCTTAAATTTCTAATTATTTCCATCCTCTCTAATGCTTTTGTTTCTGAATGCATATAATTTACTTTTATATCTAGGCTTTTCAAATACTCTGTTAAATCTTCTGCCATTTTTTTAGTTAATGTTGTAACTAATATTCTTTCTTTTTTTTCTACTCTAATTCTTATTTGTTCTATTAAGTCATCAACTTGATTTGTTACAGGTTTTACTTCTATTTTAGGGTCTAAAAGTCCTGTAGGCCTTATAATTTGCTCTACAACATTTTCTTTAGAATGTTCTTTTTCATAATCTGCTGGTGTAGCACTTACAAACACAACCTGATTTATTCTTTCTTCAAATTCTTCAAATTTTAATGGCCTATTATCATATGCTGATGGAAGTCTAAATCCATAATTTACAAGTGAATCTTTTCTTGATTTATCGCCGTTATACATTGCTCTAACTTGTGGTATTGTTGCATGTGATTCGTCTATTAATAGCAAATAGTCTTTTGGAAAATAGTCAAATAATGTATATGGTGGGCTTCCAGCTTTTCTTCCGCTCATGTGTCTAGAATAGTTTTCTATTCCTTGGCAAAATCCTGTTTCCTTCATCATCTCTATATCGAAATTTGTTCTTTCTTCTATACGTTGTGCTTCTATTAATTTATTTTGAGATTTGAAGTATTTTATTCTTTCTTCAAGTTCTTCTTCTATTGTTACAATTGCCCTATCTAACTTTTCTCTGCTTGTTACATATTGTGATGCTGGTGGAATTAATACATGTTCTCTAGTTCCTATTGCTTTTCCTGTTAATGGATTTATTTCCGATATTTTTTCTATTTCGTCTCCCCAAAATTCTACTCTTAATGCTGATTCACTAGTTGATGATGGATAAATTTCCAAGATATCTCCTTTTGCTCTAAATGTTCCTCTTTTGAAATCTATTTCGTTTCTTGAATATTGCATTGTTACTAGCTTTCTCATCACTTCATCTCTTGATTTTTCCATATTTGGTCTTAGTGATAGCATCATTTCTTGGTAGTCTTCTGGATCTCCTAAACCATATATGCATGATACTGATGCTACAACTATTACGTCTCTTGTTTCGAATAGTGATAATGTCGCCGAATGACGTAATTTGTCTATTTCGTCATTTATTGATGCATCTTTTTCGATATATGTATCTGAGGCCGCTATGTAGCTTTCTGGTTGATAGTAGTCATAATATGACACAAAATATTCTACTCTGTTTTCAGGAAAAAACTCTTTGAATTCGGAATATAGCTGTCCGAGCTAATGTCTTATTGTGTGCTAAAACCAATGTTGGTCTTTGAGTTTCAGCTATTATATTTGCCATTGTAAATGTTTTTCCGTGAACCCGTAACTCCTAGAAGCGTCTGGTATTTCTTGCCATCTTCTATTCCTTTTGATAGGTATTTTATTGCATTTGGTTGGTCGCCTGTTGGCTTATATTCTGAGTGTAATTTAAACATATTTCCTCCTTTATGACCTCTATTATTTGCTCTACCGATATTGGCCCTTCTCTTAATATTTTTATTTCATCTGTACTATCAGTTGGTACACTGATTACACCATCGTTTTTTAATATTTTAGCTAGCTTTTCGATTTCATCTTTTTTATATCTTTTTATCATTTTTTTGCTCCTATTCACAATACCTCACAATTATACTAAAAAGAACTACTATATTCAAGTAGTTCTTTCAAAATAATAATTGTACGTATCATTCATTAAGCTTTCAATCTGTCTCTTTGCTCCATTCCATCTACTACCGCCTATTATTTCACCTGTTGTGCAATCAACATAATAAACATATCTTTCTGCACCATTTTCTTTATACTTATAATAATCATAATAAATTGTAACTTCCCAAACTTTCCTTACTCTATTGTCAACCTTATAAAATACTGCGTCATCCTTTAATGCAATTTCACCATTTTCTTGATAATTAAAATTAATTGTACCATTTTCATATTCTTCTATATTTTTTTCACGATAAATAACCTCAGTATTCATCTTATCAATACCGATTTCAGCTTCTGCTGAAGCTATTTTATGTCTTGTTTCTATTTTTTCATCTTTTTCTCTAGCAATCCCAATAGCTTCTTCTTTTGATATTTGTTGCTCATTATTTTCATATTTGTAGTTCTCAATATTCAAGCAATATAGCCCATTTATAGTTGGAATCCAACCTATTTCAATTTTTTCATATTGATTATATAATTCTCCATATTTTTTATAAAAACTAGCATACCAAATATACGAATCTATATCCTTTTCGGCATTTCCTTTTAAAGAAACTAAATCATATTCATTGTCATTATGATTAGGATTGTATTTTGATAATAATTCTTTTGCAACAACTTTGGCTTGTTCACTTGTTATTCCATAATTTTTTGGTATAGTATAATTAGAAGCCGGAATACTTAAACTTTTAAAATCTCCATTACTATTCATTATAATTGAACCTTCTTTAAAACCAATATTCCATATAACTTCATCTTTCAAAATATTTTTTCTTAAATCTATTGCACTTATTTCTTTTGTCAATCCTATTTTTCCAAGATAATCAATTGCTTTCTTTTTTGCTTCATCCTCACTTATTGCATCTTTCTTATCTTCTTCGCTTAATTTTTCTGTAAATTCATAAGTTTTTGGCGTATTCCATACTTTTTCCACATTCTCATATACCTTCGTTCCTGCAAATACAACACCTGTACCAAAAACTATCCCACCTAACACAGTTGCTACTGTTTTTAATACATTTCTCGTTTTTTTCTTTTCCATAATTATATCATTCTCCTCTTTAATTTTTGCTATTGAGATTTTTGTTTTTATTTTATTTTTATCAAATTCCATTTCTAAATTCCTCCATTATTTAATTCTCTTTTTATCTTCTTTCGTATTCTATGTAATCTCGTCTTTACATTCAATTCGGAAATATTTAATTTTTTTGCTATATCTTTAATCGACATAGATGAATAATAAAATAAATTCATAATCTTAATATCAATATCTTTTAATCCTTTAATCTTTTGTTCTATATCTAAAATCAATTCTCTATCACTTTCATACATATTTACACAATTTAATGTATCATTTTCAAAGTCATTAATATCATAAATAATTTTCGATTTTCTGTATTTTTCCTTTATTAAATTTCTGGTTATTCCTGCTAAATATGAATTCAAAGATGTATTTATATTCAGCCTATCTATGTTTTTCCATAGTAGAAAAAATGTATCCGAAAAAATTTCTTCTTTATCTTCAAATGATATCTTTTCATTTGTTCCATTATTTATTATTGTAGTTATATATGGCGTAAAATCTTCTATTATTTGATTTATATCGATTTTATCATTTTTATAATACTTTTCTAATTGCTTAAAATCTTTCAATTTAAAAACTCCTTTATAAGACATCTTACACTTATATAGTGTAGTCTAATTGGCAAAAGGTTACACTTTTTTTCATAAAATAAAAAGGAAATTCGTCAAATATTTATTTTTTTATAAATATATGTCGACTTTCCTTTTTACTATTAAATGTTATTCAATTAAATATGCTATCAAGTTTTATCTATTTTTCTCATTTAATTCATAATTTTTCTTTTCTTCTTCAACCGCTTCAATCAATTCATTTTCAGTAGGCAAATGCAATTTATATTCTGATGCAAAAATGCTTTCATTGTTTTTTGGCAAAGTATATTTTACAACAGTTTCATTTTTATCTGTGCATAATAAAATTCCAATACTTGGATTTTCATCATCTTTTCTTTCTTCTCTGTCATAATAATTTATATACATTTGCATTTGGCCAATATCTTGATGTGTAACTTTTCCTATCTTTAAATCTATTATCACAAAACATTTAGCTAACCTGTTGTAAAATACCAAATCCGGATAAAAATGGTCTTCTTCTAAAGTTATTCTTACTTGACTACCTACAAACATAAAGCCTTTTCCTAACTCCAACAGAAATTCTTTTAAATGTTCTAGTATATTTTTTTCTAAATCACTTTCCAAGTATTCAGTGTTTTCCTTTATATCTAAAAATTCCAAAACAAATGGGTCTTTAATTAAGTCTTTCCCCGTTTTTATAATCTGTCCTTTTTCTGCTAGTTCTAGCACCTTTTCTTTGTTTTGCGACAAAGCTAGTCTTTCATATAATAGTGAATTTTTTTGTCTTTGTAATTCTCTAACACTCCATTTTGAATTTATTGCTTCATTCATATAAAATTTTCTTTTACTTTCGTCTTCAACCTTTATCAATTCTATATAATGTGACCATGTTAGATTTCCGAGACAGTGTTTCGGAATTTTGAAAGACATTATAAAATTTTCTCATTTTTTCAAGATTATCAACAGAAAACCCTTTTCCAAATTCATTCGTTAATTTTTCCGATAGCTTTTCCAAAACCGCATCTCCATAATTTGCTCTTTCATTTCCTTGTTGTATTTCCATTATGATTTTGCCAATATTCCAATATAAATTTAACATTTCTGTATTTACAGCACTATAAACTCTATCTCTGCTATTGTTTACAAGCCCTTTTATTTCCTCAAATATTGGATTTATATTTTCATCAATTAAAGTTAATTCATTTTCCATTGTATATGCACCTCTTTTTTATTTTCTGCATTATTTTAAATTACTCTTTAAATGCTACCATATACTCATTAGTTTCAACTTTTCTTTTAGAATTTTTGTATTCAAATTCAGCATTTGTAAAGTAAACATTGTATCCTTTATTTTCAAAATAATTTCTGCTTATTTTTAATACCTCATCAATTTCCTCTTCTGATAAATTATTTTTAACTTTTAATTCATAATATGAATATCTTATATAATTTTCATTTAATTTTTCTTTAGTTTCGATTAATTCAATAGTAAATTTCTTTAGTTGTTTTTCTGTCATACTTCTCACTCCTTTAAATTTTTTCTGTCCCCTTTTCAAATTACTTTTCCAATATCAAATTTTTCCTTATAGCATTGAACTATTATCTCATTTTTTTCATCTTCTGTAAGTTCTCTTTTTAATTCTTTTATTTTTTCATTTATGTTTTTTACAACATTTTCCATTGTTATATCCAACTTTTTTGTCGAATAAATTTTTTGGTCCATCTCAATCTGCTTTTCTATTTTTTCTTCTCTATTCATAAAATAAAAAACTGCCAAACCGATTCCTAATAAAATTCCAAGTGCAAAATATGTATATTGATTCATTTATATCCCTCCTCAATTATTAAATCCTATGATAATTTATTAGCTTCAACTTCCCTTTTAAAATTTTCTACTAATTTTATCATATTTTTCATAACTTTGCATTAGTTTTTATAAATTTTTAATTTATTCTTATGAATCTTACTATGTACCGCAAAAATAGGTGCATTATAACACCTATTTTACTTTTTAACAACACATTCCAACCGACAAAAGCAGAATGTGTTGTTTATTATCGTTATCTAAACAATTTTATAACATCATTCTAATCTCATATATAAAATTGGATAAGGATTTCCTTGCTCGTCTAATTCTGCTCTTTTATAAACTTTAAAGCCTATTAGTGTTTCTGTTCTGTCTTTTACTTCAAAAATTCTCATATTTACCTCTATAAATTATTTTCTACATTTGCTTTTCGCGCTCTATCTACTATTTCTATAATTTTTTTAGGTGTATTTATTAAATATGTTGCACCTGCATCACTAAGATTTTCTTTTGTATCCATTCCATATAATACTCCTATTGTATCCATATTATTTAAAATACCAGCTTTTATATCTGATGGTCTATCTCCTATCATTATAGCATTTTCCGAATTATATTTTTTAATATTTTCAATTGCATATTTTATCACTTCGTTTTTTTGATTTCTGCATCCATCACTAGTTGCCCCCACAATTAAATCAAAATAATCAAAAATCCCAAAAAATCGCAAAATCTTTTTAGCTGTTTCTTCTAGTTTAGAAGTTACTATATAACACTTCTTTCCGTTTTCTTTCAATTCTTGTAACATTTCTTTTATTCCATCATAAATTTCATTACATTCTATTGTATTATTCGCTTGAAAATCTCTATAGAGCATAATTGCTTTTTCAATTTGTTTATCTGTTAAATTATATTTACTAAATGATTCTTTTAAAGGAGGCCCACAAAAAATCCTTCCTAGATCTTTATTATCATTTTCATTTATTCCAAAATAATTTAATGCATATAAAGCAGACTCTCTTGTCCCATTTATTGTATTAACTATTGTGCCATCAAAATCAAAAAATATATATTTATATTCTTTCAAAATCTTCATCTCCTTCAAAAATTTTCTTTTCTATTTTTATATCAATTTCCACAATTGTTCACTATAAAATCAATAACATCATCTTCATTATAATTCTGTTTACTTCTATTTCTATCTTCTTCCGTCAAATCTACAAAATACTTATTACATTCAGGCATAATTGACATTGAATCCAATGGATAACCTATGTTTCTTTTTTTGCAAGGTTTGTCCACAAAATAAAAATGACTTTTACTCCAACTGTATTCTTTTGGTTCTTTTCCATCATATATTACCATTCCATATACCCATTTAGCATCTAGCTTTCCGCCATATTCTTTAACTAAATTGCAATAATATTCAATCATTTCATCATCATTTAATTCTTTTCCATTTACTCTTCTTACATGAGTTCCTGGTTGCTTTTCTTCTGGTAATTTATCTATGTATAAATTATTATCCATGCCTATAGTTACGATTTTAGTTTTGTCATAATATGCTTTTGCCTTGATATATGCATTTTCTATAGCATCCTTTCCTGTTTCTTCAGGTTTTAAATTTATTCCTAAATCTTTAATAGTTAAAACTTCTATATTTTTTTCTTTTAATCTCTCAGCATATTTTTTTACTTTTGCTGGATTCGTTGTTGCAAATAGTATTTTCAATTTTTTGGCCTCCTCAAAACTTTAAATTCTTATATAAATCTTTAATTTTTTAATTTTCATTCCCCTTATACATCTTTACAATATCCCTAATACCCATTTTAGTGCCATAATTAAGTATTGCATTTGAATATATTTTTATAGCAACATGAGCAATAACAATTATTGTAACAAATAAAATTGCAATTGACATTATAACATCTGTTTTGCTTGCCAATCCCATCATAATTCTAAATGGCATGCAAAATGGTGATGATATTGGAAATAATGAAGCAAAAACATTAAGTTCACTTGTAGGATTCATCATAGTAAAATATGATAAATAAAATCCAATTACTGCTAATATTGCAACAGGCGAATTGGCTGACTGTATATCTTCCGGTTTGCTTACTGTAGAACCTGTTAGTGCATATAACAACGCATATGACAAATAACCTAATATAAAATATATTGCGGTCATTATTCCTAAATATGGTGTAATATTAGACATATCTAAAACATTTTCTAATAATTCTGGCTCTAAAAATGCCTTTGCACTTATTAAAGCTGTTACTGTAATTACTATCATTTGAACCAAACCTACTACACCAATTCCTATTGTTTTTCCAAGCACTATTGTTTTTGGAGTTGTTGATGTTACTAATGTTTCTATTATTTTTGAAGTTTTTTCTGTGGTTATCGAACTTGATACTTGATATGCACAAAAATATATTGCATAAAATAATACAATCGACATTAGCATCATTGCAAAAATATTTCCACTTGCACTCTTTGCCTCTGTTTGTTGTAAATTAAATTCAAAATTTGGAGTAATTGATTTAAGCTGTTCTTCTGTTAAACCTAATTTAGATATTTTTAAATTAGAATATATTGATGTCAAAGCATTTATGACTTCTTCAGGAACGCCATTCATCATTGTAGAGTCTTTTACAACATATGATATCTTTATTTTTTCGTCTTCTTGATTTATAATTATTGCTTCTTCTATTTTATTATCTTCTATTTTTTGTTTTACATCTTCAAATTTCAAATTCTCATTTGTTATTTCAAATTCGTATCCAAAATCCATTTGTTTCAAATCTTCCAATGTTCCCTCAAATATATTTTGACTGTCTACTATTAATAATTTGTTTCCGTTATTATCTCCGTTAAATTTTTTAATTAAATTTGGTACATTAAAACCTATTACTATTAAAATTAAAATAATTAATGTTGATATTAAAAATGATTTTCTTTTAACCATATCTTTCATTGTAAATTTCATTACCGTAAAAATATCTCTCATTATTATTCACCTACCTTTTCTAGAAAAATATCATTTAATGTAGGCTTCTTAATCTCAAATTTATCAACATTAATCCCACTTGTAACAAGCTTATTTAATAATTTATGAGCCTTTTCTTCATCTGATATTTTTATAATATAATTATTATTTGTCTCATTTTCTATTTCTAACTCAAATTCTTTGATATAATTTTTTATGTCTTGCTTTACGTCTATTTCTACTCTATTTGCAGGATATTTTTCTTTTATTTCTTTTAAATTTCCTTGTAATACTGTTTTTCCTTTATTCAATATTAAAATATCACTACAAAATTCCTCAATTGTTGCCATTTGATGTGCTGACATTATTATGTGTTTTCCATTTTTTACCAAATTAATTATAATGTTTTTTAATATTTCTGTATTAACTGGGTCTAGTCCACTAAATGGCTCATCTAATACTATTAATTCTGGATTATGTATAATTGCTGTCATAAACTGTATTTTTTGTTGATTTCCTTTAGATAATTTTTCAGCTGGCATTTGTAAATATTCTTCTACTTTTAGTTCTTTAGCCCATTTGTTTATTGAGTTTATTGCTTCATCTTTTCTCATTCCTTTTAATTCTGCAAAATACATTAATTGCTCAATTATTTTGGTTTTTGGATATATTCCCCTTTCTTCTGGTAAATATCCAAACCTAACATGCTTTCTATCTACATTTTTGCCCTTCCATGTAATTTCTCCACTGTCTTTTTTTATAATTCCAAGTAACATCCTAATTGTTGTTGTTTTCCCTGCTCCATTAGTTCCTAGTAAACCATATACACCTGGTTTTGTTAAACTAAATGAAATATTGTCTACAGCTTTTTTCTCTGCGAATGATTTTGATACATTTTTTAGTATTAGACTCATTTTATTTTCCCCTCTTTAATTATATTTTTTCAAATATTGAATTTTTTACATTTTAATTCAACAGTAGAAACTGAATAAAATAATTATTCCGTTTCTACTAAGTTAATTTATTTAATATTTAATTGTTTATTTAACCTGTTAGTTAACACTTTTTGTCTAATCATATTTACAATATATGTAACTACTGCAATCACAACATAAACAATTAACATGCCTTTAATATCTATATATTCAGGTATACTATATTGTACATTAGTTGGATTTATACTATTAATTGCCTTATTTAAGATAATTTCATATCCTTTATTAATAAAAAGCATTATTAATATAATTAATACAACAAATGCAATTGCTAATTCAATAATCACTTGTTTTTTTGAAGTATTTTGAATTGCTACTATGTAAATTATAATTCCTGACACAATACCTATTGTTAATGCTACAGAATATACTTGTACAATCCTGTTTGTTGAGAATTTACCAATAAGTTGATATAAAAATATTCCTTCGGCTGGATAATCTTCTCCATACGCTTTCTTTTCTTCATTAATTTCTTTATTAATTTCGTTGGCTAATTCTTGATAGCCTTTTCCAATTTGAATTAAAGCTTCAGAATTTTCATCCAAGTTACTTATTATTTCTAGTTGGACATTTTCCAGAATTGCCATAAAAAATAAAGTTGTTGTTCCTATGAATACTGATATTATAACAGTATATAAAATTGTTTTCAATAACTTTTTTACTGAAAATGTTTTAAAATTTAATTTTTCCATAATCATTCACTCCTATTTTTTAAAAATTTCATAATTTCCGATGTTCTTCTTTTAGAAACGCTTTCTTCACTGCCATCTTTAAATTTAACTATTATTTTTCCAATAATGCTTGTATTAAAGCATTTTACATGATTTATATTTATAATTGCTGAATTAGATATTCTAATAAAATCTTTAGATGGAAGCACTTCTTCAAGATAATATAATTTTTCTTTTATTTTATAAACTCCATCTTTTGTTTTACAAAAATTATTTTTTTCTTCACTAAAAAATACTATCACATCTGATATATTAATTATAAAAATATCATTATTTTGCATAGCAATTATTTGTTTTATTGATTTAGAACTTCTTGATAATAGCTCATTTTCTAACATCTGTACATCTTCATTTTTTTCGGGGGCATTTATGCACACTTCGATATTTTGAAATTCATTTGAAATATTTGTACGTACTTTGATTTCCACTTTTTTGACACCTCCTGAAACTATTATAGCAATGATTATTGTTCATTGCAATATTTTGGTGTAGTATTAAGATAACTGTAGTATTTTTGGAAATAACTGTTTTTTCAATCGTATTATAACTTGACAAAAAAGGTAATAACTTTAGTAGTTACTACCTTAATTCTGCCATATCGATTGAACTCATTGACTTTTTATTATTTAATTTGCCAATTCAAAATTCTATTGTTGACGATGAAGAAGCAAAATAAATTTACATAACTTTTCGATTTAATAAATAAAACAACTAACTAACCACTTTTTAACAAAGTAAGTTAGTTAGTTGCTCCATAACTTCATCATTATGAAAATCATTTGCAAAATCACCAGAAGTATATATTTCTAATAATTTCTTAAAATCAAAATATTTTACACTTTCCACTTCTTCCTCTTGTATCTTTATTTCTTTAATATCTACATTACTCATCAATAAAAAAACATCATGAAATTGGATCTTGCCATCATTACCTTTTCCTGAATAAATAAGTTTCAAGCTATTTACATCTATATCTAAATTCAATTCTTCTTTAGCTTCTCTTTTTATTGCATCAATTGATGTTTCACCTGAAAGTATGTGACCGGCAACCGCACAATCCCATTTACTAGGATTTGATTTTTTGTTTAAAGACCTTTTTTGTAGCAATATTTCATTTTTTTCATTTATAATCCATAAATATACTATTTTAACTATATCTTTATCCTTTCTTGCTTGTTCTCTTTCCTTAACGCCAATTTTATTACCATTAATATCTAATATATCTAAATACTCTTTATTATTTTCAATCATTTTTTTCTACCTCATATACTTATATTTTTTCTATATGTCATACTTTTCTTATTTTAAAACTTAATGCCCTCTCAAATCAAATTCACTCACGAAACTATTTTTAGAACTTCCCCAAGAATAAACAATAAAATATTTTTCCTTATCACTTTCATTATATTTTTTAAATTTATAATCTCCATGTTCAATTTGCTCTATTTTATTATTATCATACTTTGATACTAAAAAGCTCCAATCATCCTTTCTGTAATCTTTATAATAACTTTCAAGTTCTTCTTTTGACATATCTGTTTTTATTAAAATAGCACCGAAATATTGCATTCCATTTCCATTACCTGTTAGTTTTCCAGCAACTGATATTGAATCAATAATTTTTGTATCGTTAGGCAATTGGGTATTTATCAATTCTTTTTTCGTATTATTTGCTATTAAGTCATTTTGTATATTAATAAACAGAATTATTCCAATAAATGCAATAATAGTTACTAGTATTATTATAATTGTTTTATTTTTCAATGTCTTTCCTCCTCTATATTCATTATTTCCTTTTATACCACAAAAACAGATAATTATCAACTACCTATATATTTTAATTTATGGCTATTTTTGTTTTCTGTGACAGATTTCGACAAAGTTTTTAAATAATTTGTTATATAATCTTTATAGACTTTATTGAAAGGAGGTGATCTCTTTGAGAAAAGCGAAGCAAAAGAAAAAAAGTACAAATGTTATTGCAAAATTTCTACATAAAATTTTAGACTGTTTAAAAATAATTTTGAAAATAGCTCAGGTACTTAAAGCTATTTTTGATGTATTTCATTAAAATAGCAAAAACAGGCATTATCCGCATAATGCCTGTTTTTTTAGACTTTATTTTGTGACCTCTTTGATTACAATATTATTATATACATTATTTTTTATAATTGCAATAGTTTTTTACTATTTTTTCAAAAAATCGTTCGACATTTTTCAACAAAGTAAAAATAACTTACCTATAACCTGCAATTTTTATTTAAATTTGTTTATTATTATACCAGTCTAGCAACCAAAGCCTTAATTTTTATTCCTTGCTCAGAAAACATCTTCTCATGTTCAGTTTCAATATTTTCCCAAAAATCATTTTCTTCATGCAAATCAAAAGTTTTTTTCACAATTTCAAAACCGGCTTCTTCAAAATAAGTCAAACTATCCAAAAACAAGTTATCGTCATCTGTCTTAAAATAAATTTCTCCATTTTTATTTAAAAACTCTTTATACTTTTCAAGCTGTCTTATATGTGTAAGCCTCTTTTTATGATGTTTTCCCCTTGGCCACGGATTACAAAAATTAATGTAAATTCTATCAATCTTATCTTCCTTAGATAAAATCAAATTAATTCTTTCTATATCAAATCTTGTTAAAAATATATTGTCTGTTTCTTGATTTTTTTCTTTGTATATTTGTTCAACATTTCTTTTAGCTAAACCAAGCATTGCATCTACTAAATCAATTGCTAAGTAATTTATGTCTTTATGTTCACTTGCTAAATTTGCTATAAAATATCCTTTTCCACATCCTAATTCTAAATAAAGAGGAAGTGTTGGATTTTTATATAATTTCCTCCACTTTCCTCTTTCTTCTTCAGGATTATCTACATAAAAAGGACTTGCTTCTAGTTCTGGCCTTGCCCATTTTTTGTATCTAATTCTCATAATATTCTCCTATTATTCAGCTTTGTTTTCTGTAGCTTCTGTTTTAACTTCTACTACTGGAGCTTCTTCTGTTTGAGCTACTTCAACTGGTGCTTCTACAGTTTCAACAGCAGCTGGTGCTTCTTCACCTTTTACAGAAATTTCTATATTTTCAATTCTTGCTCCTGCAATTTCTTTAGTCTTAGCTGCTTTTCCTACTCTATCTCTTAAATAGAATAATTTAGCACGTCTAGCTTTTCCTACTCTTACTACTTCAACTTTTTCAACTAATGGTGAGTGAATTAAGAATGTTTTTTCAACACCTACACCATAAGATATTTTTCTTACAGTAAATGTTTTGTTAACTCCTGCACCTTGAACTTTTATTATAATTCCTTCGAAAACTTGGATTCTTTCTTTGTTTCCTTCTTTAATTCTAACATGAACTTTTACTGTATTTCCTACTTTTAAATCTGGAATTGTTGATTTTAATTGTTCATGTTCAATAGATTTTATTATATCCATTTTTAACTTCCTCCCTTAAATTTCTATTGTCGCTAAGTTTAATCTTAGACAATAGTTTACTTTCCGAGCGGTACCATTGCTTGGTACTTCATTTTTCAATAAATCTGGCCTTTTAATACGTGTAATTAGGATAGATTGTTCTTTTCTCCATTTATCAATATTTTTGTGATTTCCAGAAAGCAAAACTTCTGGAACTTTTATTCCGTCAAATACTTCCGGCCTTGTATATTGCGGATATTCTAATAATCCGATTGCAAAATGATTCTTCTTCTATAGATTCTTTGGATAATACTCCCTCTTTATATCTTGAAACAGCATCAATCAACACCATCGCTGGAATTTCTCCTCCTGTCAAGACATAATCTCCAATAGAAATTTCCTCATCTACTATTTTATCAATTACCCTTTGGTCTATGCCTTCATAATGCCCACATAATATTATTAAATGTTCTTGTTTTGATAATTCTTCTACTTTGGACTGATTTAAAGTTTTGCCTTGTGGTGACATATATATTACTTTTGCATTTTCATCATTTATAGATTTATATGCATCATAAACTACATCTGCTTTCATTACCATTCCAGCACCACCACCATATGGAGTATCATCAACTTTTTTGTGTTTATCTTTTGAAAAATCTCTAATATTTATCAAATTTATTTCTATTAGATTTTTTTCTTTTGCTCTTCCTATAATGCTTTGGTCTAAAGCCTCAAACATTTCAGGAAAAAGTGTTAAACAATCAAATTTCATTTTCTCCTCCATTTATATATGTTTTAAATTAATCCGTCTATTATATGTACTATTATTTTTTCATTTTCTAAGTCTATTTTTTTTATAACTTCGTCTATGTATGGCAATAAAAATTGTTTGCCTAATTCATTTTTTACAGCATATATATCTGTACTTCCATTATTAAAAATATCATCTAAAATACCTAACTTTTCGCCTGTATCTAAATATACATCTAGTCCAAGCAAATCAGCTATAAAGTATTGTCCTTCTTCAAGTTTAATAGCATCTTTTCTGTCTATTTTTACATAACTGTTTCTTAATTTTTCAGCATTTTCTACAGTATCTATTCCCTTGAATTTAATAAGTACCATATTTTTCTGGTATTTTACTTCTTCTATTTCTAATTTTGTTTCTTGTTTTTTTGTACTTATATATACTTCTTTCAAATCATCAAATCTTGTTATATCATCCACATATGGATAAATTTTAACAAATCCTTTTATTCCAAATGTATTAACTATTTGGCCAATTTCTAATTTTTCATTTTTCATATTTTTGACCTCATCTAATTTTAAAAAAATTTTCAAATTAGTCAATAAATTCAACAGTTACTTTTTTATGTTCTTTGTTTGCAACTGCTTTCATCACTGTTCTTATAGATTTAGCAATTCTTCCTTGCTTACCTATTACCTTGCCCATATCGCTTTCGGCAACTTTGACTTCTAAAACTACTGATTGTTCGTTATTTTTTTCGCTTACTTCAACAGCTTCTTTGTCATCTACAAGTCCTATGATAATTGTTTTTAAAGTTTCTTTCATTTTTTAGTTTGTATTAACAAAAATTAATACATCCTCCTTTTTGAAATTATTTTGATGCTTTTTCGATTAATTTTTTTACTGTTTCTGTTGGTTTAGCACCATTTTTTATCCATTGCTCAACTTTAGCATTGTCTAAAACGATTGTTGATGGTTCTGTCATTGGGTCATAAGTACCAATTTGTTCAATTATTTTACCATCTCTTGGGCTTCTAGAATCTGCTACTACTATATGATAGAAAGGAGCTTTTTTCTTTCCTTCTCTTTGTAGTCTTATTTTTACCATTTTTGTTCACCTCCTAATTGTTTGATGCCTTTATCTTGAATTTACTTTAATGCTTTGCATCTAGTATTTATATTTAAAGTTTAATATCAATTTAATTATATGATTTAATGATACTTCCTAACCTTATATGTTTAAAGCTTACATTAAATCTTTAAAATCATCCATTTGGTCAAGTTTTAATCCTTTCATCATACGCTTCATTCCACCTTTTGTTTTCATCTGTTTCATCATTTTTTGTGTCATTTCAAAAGATTCCATGAATTTGTTTATTTCGTGAACCTGAGTTCCACTTCCTTTGGCAATACGTTTTCTTCTGCTTCCATTTAAAATTGATGGATTTTTTCTTTCCTTTGCTGTCATTGAAGTTATTATTGCCTCTATTCTTATAAATTCTTTATCATCAACTTTTACATCTTTTAGCTTGTCTGCACCAGGTAGCATTTTTAAAAGTGATGATACTGAACCCATTTTCTTAATTTGTCTTAATTGTGCTAAATAATCATCTAAGTCAAATTTATTTTTTTGTAATTGTTTTTCTAGTTTTTCTGCTTCTTCTATATCTAGGGCTTGTTCTGCTTTTTCTACAATTGACAAAACATCTCCCATTCCTAAAATCCTTGATGCCATTCTGTCTGGATGGAATTCTTCAAGTTCATTTAGTTTTTCGCCTACACCTATGAATTTTATTGGCTTTCCTGTTACTTTTTTTACTGAAAGTGCCGCACCACCACGTGTGTCACCATCTAGTTTTGTTAAAACTACACCATCTATTCCAACCTTACTGTTGAAGCTATCTGCTACATTTACTGCCTCTTGTCCTGTCATTGAGTCTACTACAAGTAGAATTTCGTGTGGTCTTACTGCCTTTTTTACATCTTGTAATTCTTGCATTAAAGCCTCGTCTATTTGCAAACGTCCTGCTGTATCTATTATTACTACGTCATTTAATTTTGACATAGCTGCATTCATTGCTCTTTTTGCTATTGCTACTACGTCTTTGCATCCTTCTTCAGCATATACTGGAATATTAAGCTGAGCACCTACTACTTGCAATTGTTTTATAGCTGCTGGCCTATATACGTCACAAGCAACCATTAGTGGCTTTTTGCCTTGTTTTCTTAAATAATTAGCAAGCTTTCCTGCCATTGTAGTTTTTCCTGCACCTTGAAGTCCAACAAGCATTATTACTGTTGGTGGATTTGGTGAGATATTTATTTTACTATCTGTTCCCCCAAGTAGCTCTGTTAGCTCATCCCTAACTATTTTTACTACTTGTTCACCTGGTTTTAATGATTTCATTACATCTTGACCAAGAGCTTTTTCTTGAACTGATGCAATAAATTCTTTTACTATTTTGTAGTTTACATCTGCCTCTAATAATGCAAGTTTTACTTCTCGTAACATGTCTTTCATATTACTTTCTGTAATTCTTGCTTCTCCTTTTATTTTTCTTGTTATGTCTTGAAGTCTAGAAGATAATCCTTCAAAAGCCATCTTGCTTCCTCCTTTAATCTTAGAAGTCTAGTTCTTTATTTATTTTTTCTATTATTTTTTTCTGTTTTTCATCTATATTGGTTTGTTCTAATTTTTCAATTTGTTCTTTTATTTTTGTTTCTTTTTGCATAAATTTTAAATCTTTTTCGTATTCTTGTAATTTATTTTTAGATTTTACAAGTATCGTTCTTACTGCTTGCCTTGTGATATTTTCATTTTCTCCTATCTCAGTCAATGATAAATCTTCATTATAATATAAATCCATATATTTTTGTTGAGTATCTGTCAGTAGTTTTCCATACAAGCTTAATAATATACTTATTTGTATTTTTTCTTCCAATCTTCTTTCCTCCTATATGGTTTCAAGGCTCTTTTTGTAATACGGATATAGTTTACACTCTTTTTCTTCTTTTGTCAATAGGTTTATCAATTTTTTATTGATTTTATAGCAATTTTGTGGCATAATATACATATCAAAATAAAAGGAATGGTAAAAATGAATCAAATATATTTAAAAAAATTAGAATACAACCGAATTTTAGAAAAATTAACTACATATTGTCACACATACATTGGAAAAAGTATTGCATCTAATTTAATGCCATCAGGTCAAAAAGAAATTGTCAAAAGAACTTTAGCCGAAACCAATGAAGCTGTAGGATTAATAGAAAGAAATTCTACACCCCCTATTTCTGAAATTGACGATATTGGAATTTATTTAAAACTACTTGAAAGTTCCAGTCTAATCTCAGCTAAAGCACTTTTATCTGTAGTGAACATCTTAGAAATGTCAGATGAGTTGATACAATATTTTTCATATTTCATAAATACTGATGATTTTGTATATTTAAATGAATATTTCAGTCAATTATACTCAAATCATGCTATAGTAGATAGAATTAAAAAATGTGTTATTGATGAAAACACAATTGCCGATAATAGTTCTGATACACTTGCAAGTATAAGAAGACGTGAAAGAAGACTTGAGCAAGATATAAAATCAAAATTAAACACAATTTTACACTCATCAAGTTATTCAAAATACATACAAGAAAATGTTGTAACAATAAGAAATGATAGATATGTTATCCCTGTAAAACAAGAATACAGGTCTTATGTAAAAGGATTCGTACATGATATGTCTTCAAGTGGTTCCACTGTTTTTATTGAGCCACTTGCGGTATTTGAATTTAATAATGAATTAAATAATTTAAAAATTGATGAAAATGCCGAAATTGAGAAAATTTTATACAATTTAAGTAGTTTACTTTTCGCATATACTAATGAAATAAAATTAGATGTTTCTATAATTGGAAAATTGGACTTTATATTTGCAAAAGCTAAATATTCAAGCTCAATAAAGGGAATTACACCTAAAATAAACGAGGAAAAATTTGCCGAATTCATAAATGCTCGTCATCCTTTGATTGACGCTGAAAAGGTTGTTCCAACATCTTTAAGCATTGGCAAAGATTTTTCTTTGCTTATTATTACAGGTCCAAATACAGGAGGAAAAACTGTCACATTAAAAACAGTTGGCTTATTAGAATTAATGGCTTGTTCTGGTCTAAATATACCAGCTGATGAAAAATCTAGTATATATGTTTTTGATGAAATCTTTGCTGACATTGGAGATGACCAAAGTATTTCTGACTCTCTTAGTACATTTTCAAGCCATATGATAAATATATCTCATATTTTAAAAACTGCAACAGAAAATAGTCTAATCTTAGTAGATGAATTAGGTTCTGGAACAGACCCAATTGAAGGAGCTCATCTTGCAATTAGTATTTTAGAACATTTTAAAAATAACAATATTTTAACTATTGCGACAACTCACTATCAAGAGTTAAAACGTTATGCTCTTGTAACTCCTGATGTTCAAAATGCAAGTGTAGAATTCGATATTGAAAACTTAAAGCCTACATATCGCCTTTTACTTGGTATTCCAGGTAAAAGTAATGCATTTGCAATTAGCGAAAAATTAGGTATAAATAAAGAAATAATTGACAATGCCCGCTCACTAATGGATAAACAAGATGTCGATATTGAAGCTCTTTTAAAGAAAATTTATGATGATAAAATCCAAATCGAAAAAGAAAAAGAAGAAATTCAAAAAAATCTAAATCAAATTGAAGTCCTTAAGAAAAATCTTCAAAGAGATGATTCTAGATTAAAAGAGCAAGAACAAGAACTCATTAACAATGCTAAAACTAAAGCTAGAGATATTTTGCTTGAGGCTAAAGACGAAGCTTCAAAATTGATTAATGAAATGAAAAAAATTGAAAATACATCTGGTGCTGTTGATGAACTTAATAATTTAAGAAACAAATTAAATACATCAATTAAAGAAAAATCTATTAAAGATACTGTAGAAAATATAGCCGCTAATCCTATTTCTCGTGATTTAATCAAAGATGGATTAAAAGTTTATATTACAAATCTTAATCAAAATGGCATCATTTGTTCTTCAAAAATTAATAAAAACGACGAAATTCAAGTTCAAATTGGTCTTATAAAAACAAATGTTAATATTAAATATTTAGAGATGCCTAGAAATTTAAAAAATGATTTGACAAAACCTTTAGTTTCTTCTACTCCTAAGGTTAGTAAAACTAGATTTGCAAATTCTGAAATTAATGTTATTGGCTTAACCGTAGATGAAGCTATCCCTCTAGTGGATAAGTTCTTGGATGACTGTTTTTTAGCTAAGATTCAAACTGCTAGGATTGTCCATGGTAAAGGCACTGGAAAACTTCGCATTGCTATACAGAATTTTCTAAAGAAACATAAAAGAGTTAAGTCTTTTAGGATTGGTGGCTTTGGTGAAGGTGAAATGGGTGTTACAGTTGTGGAATTAAAGTGATTTCGTGAAGAAGTCACTTTTTTTCATTTTTACTATTTAATAAAAAAGGGATACGAGCATTTTTCATTAAGCTCGTATCTCCTCTCAAAAAATCACAACTTTTGAATTTCCTGCTCTCCTGTAATCATATTTTTTAAGCTGTAGCTTCCACTTTCGACTTCATCATCACCAATAATAACAGTATAAGGAATTTCTAGTTTATCTGCATACTTAAATTTAGTTTTAGTCTTTTTATCCTCATAATAAACTTGAACATTTTTGCCTTCTTCTCTTAATTTATTTGCAACTTTAGAAACATATTCAAAATTATTTGTCATTGAAATTACAAGAACATCTGAAATAGCCTTTTTTTCAGATTTTATCAAATTAATTTCACTTAATTGATAAAATAATCTAGTAAGACCTATAGATATTCCAACACCTGGAAGTTTTTTATCTGTATAATATTCAGCCAAATTTTCATACCTTCCTCCAGAGCAAATACTTCCTAAATTCTTATATTTATTTAGGAAAGTCTCATAAACTGTTCCCGTGTAATAATCTAGCCCTCTTGCAATCGTTAAGTCTATCTTAAAGTTACTTTCTGGAATTCCAAATAGCCTCATATATTTTACAACTTCTGTTAGTTCTTCTAATCCTTTAATGAATTTTTCTGCTTCAATTCCAAGTTCGCTTAAAGATTTTAATTTGTCATCATTTGAACCATCAATTGCAATAAAATTCATTATTTTATCAATTTTTTCTTGTTCTACATTTATTTTTTGTAATTCTTCTATTACAGCATCTTTTCCTATTTTTTCTATTTTATCAATAATTCTCAAAATATCTGAAGCTTCTTTGCTTAAACTTAAGCTTTCAAATAAACCGTTTAATATTTTTCTATTATTTATACAAATTGTAAATTCACCGAATCCAAGTTCTGTAAATGTATGATAAATAACATTTGGAAGTTCTGCATCATTTATTATGCTTAATTCTCCATCCCCAATTATATCTATATCACATTGATAAAATTCTCTATATCTTCCCTTTTGCTGTCTTTCTCCTCTGTATACTTTTCCTATTTGATATCTTCTAAATGGAAAAGCAAGTTCACCATAATTTTTAGCCACATATTTTGCAAGAGGAACAGTTAGGTCAAATCTTAGACTTAGGTCACTATCTCCTTTATTAAATCTATATATTTGTTTTTCTGTTTCTCCTCCAGCTTTTGCAAGCAATACTTTAGAATCTTCTATTATTGGTGTGTCTAGTGGTAAAAATCCAAATTTTTCGTAATTTCTTTTAATTGTTTCTTTTATTTGATTAAATAATATTTGGTCTTGTGGTAATAATTCCATAAACCCTGGAAGTGTACGTGGTTCTGTTTTATTCATTTTATTTTTTCTCCTCGCTAGGACAAAAGAGACCGGTTCTTTTTTGTCCTTATATATATGTAAAACTCAGGAACAAAAGAAACCAAGTCTCTTTTGTCCAAAAAAATGCTCCAAAAAGACCCGGTCCCAATGGAACATTTTTATTTAGAAATTATGTATCAAAAAAATAAGTTGCTTCTAAATCAGCCTCATGGGTTAATAATGCAATTGGATATTTGCTAAATGCTAGTCCTATTGTATTATATTGTTCTTTAGGCTCTGTATATCCCATATGCCAACGGATTGCATATTTTTCTTCTGGAGTAAGTTTTATGTATTCAGTAATCATCATTACAGACTTTTCTCCATGTCCATATGGAATTGTATCTTCTACAGTGTAATATGGTACTTTTTCCCATATACCTAATGCGTTTTTAGCATTTCTATAATCTATTTTATAGTAATTTGCTTTACATAAATCATGTAGTAATGCTATTAATATCACAGATTCAGGAGGTGTTTTTATTTCTATACATGCTGATTTTACTTTTTCTTTTAATATTTCATATACTTTTAAACTATGTTCTACTAATCCATGTTCTCTACTTCCGTGAAAACGTGTACTTGCTGGTGCATCAAAAAAGTCTGTTTTATTTATAAAATCTATTAATTCATCTATGTTTTCTCTATTTGTGCTTTTAAGTAGTTTTAAAAATTCTTCCTTCATTTATTAGTCTCCTTCTTCTATTTTTTGCTTTATTTTCATTGCTTTTTTTCGTATTCTTTGAATAGCTGTATCTACTGATTTTACTTTACTTTGAAGTTTTTGAGCAATTTCTGCATAACTTTCTCCATTTTTGTAATGCTGCAAAACCTTTTTTTCAAAATCACTTAAACTATCATCTATTGCATTTTCTACAACCGTAAAATACTCCTTTTTAGTTACTATGTCTAATGGATCTTCTCCAGTTTTTCTTGTATCTAAAATTTCCATTACTTCTGTATCGTCATCTTCATCATATGCCCCAGAATTTAATGATAAAGATGAATTTAGTGGAATATGTTTTTGTCTGTTTGAATTTTTTACAGCTGTTATCATTTGTCTTTCTATGCAAAGTCCAGCAAATGTCTTAAAGGAATTTTGCTTTTCTTTATCAAATGACTTTACAGCTTTATATAAACCAATATAGCCCTCTTGCAACATATCATCTTTTTCTGAACCTACCATAAAAAATTTATTGGCTTTCATTCCGACTACATCTTTATATCTGTTTATTAGACAGTCTAATGCCATATTATTTTGATTTTGTGTTATTTCTTGTAATAAATTTTCATCTGTCATCTTATTATATTTTTCATCAAAAAAGTCTTTTTTTATGTCTGACATTTATTGCTCCTTTTATTTTGTTATTTTTATAACATTTATTATATTAGTTAAATATAGTAATGTCAAGCGTTTGGCTTGATTTTAAAATATTTTTTGCTCTCACACAAAAATCTTTTTCTTGCTTTGTTATTACTATTTTTGACTTCTTTCTTTCATTTGTATTTTCTTTACAGTTTTCAATTAGATACTTTTTTACTTTTTCTGCAACAGCCATTCCTGTATTTATTAAATCAATTTTATTTTTAAATTCATCTTGGATAATTTCGTCATATATAGGATAATGTGTGCATCCAAGTATTAATGTATCAACACTATTTTCCTTAAAAACTTGCATATATTCATGAACTGCATCCTTGCTTTCTCTCGACCTTGCTTTTCCTTCTTCAGCAATACTAGCAAGAAGTGGGCAAGCTTTATTTATAACTTCTATATTGGGAATTTTTTGTTTTAATTTTTTCTCCCATGCTCCGCTTCTAATTGTTCCAGTCGTAGCAATAACCCCTATTTTCTTTATATTTAATTCTTTCACATAATCTACTGTTGGTTCAATAATTCCAACAATTGGAATATTAAAAATTATCTTCATTTCATCCAAACTTTGACTCGTAGCTGTTCCACAGGCGATTATAACCATTTTTACATCTTGCCCTATTAGATATTCTATATTTTTCTTTGAAAACCCAATTATTTCTTCTTTACTTTTTTCTCCATAAGGAAAATTTAGAGTGTCACCTAAATATATAAATTTCTCGTTTGGCATAGCTTTTTCTAGCTTTTCTAAAACCGTTAGCCCGCCAATTCCTGAATCAAATATTCCAATCGGTCTTGTATCCATTTTCGCTCCTTTTATTTTACAACCTCATAAATAACAAAATATTTATCAGAATATATTTTATTATAATTTTCAGGTTCTGTTTCATCAATAATCATACTCACTTTAGAGTTTTTATACAAAATAACGTGTGTTATTCCATATTCTTTAAATGTCTTTCCATAATATCTGCCTAAATTAGATGTATTTATAAAATCTATAAAAATATCATTTTTTCCATTAAATTCCGGAGCATATAGGTCTGCTCTTGAATCAATAAAAACTGGTATTCCTCTAAATAATAAATAACTACCATAATTATATTCATTAAATAATTTTATATTTTTTACATCTAAATTTTCCAAAATCCAATCAGCTGCTTGCACAGGATATGAGCTTTCACTTACATAACTATTATTTTTCTTTTTGTCTATAAATGTAGCACCATAATATATTGCTAAACAAGCAACAAGAGCTCCTACTACCCCGACTATCTGTTTTAATAATATTTCAAACTTTTCTTTATTATAAACTTCTATCGTGTCCATTATAATTCTATTTAAAATAATAGAACCAATTATAGCAATCCAAGTTGCATGTCTTCTAGATGAAAACATTAAATATGTAAGTCCACCTAACATGAATACATCCGCTACTCTTATTTTTGATTTTGTAAAAATTAAAAGTGAAAGAATAATTATAAGTGTGCACATTATTGGAATATTATTTGCAAGTGTTAATGGTAAATGTTCATTTATATTGTTCATTGTATTTCCAGCCATTGTTTTTACCAAATACGTATATGGCGTTGTTCCAAGTGGAGTTAAAAATCCTGTTAACCAACAAATTATCATTATCAAAATTAACCATTTAACATTTTTATTCAATTTCATTTTTAATTTATATGGTTCTTGTTTTTCTCTTACATCTTTTATTTTTTCATTTTGAAGTTCAATTTTGTTTAATTCATCAATTACTTTTTGTTTCTTTTCTTCATCATTTTTATATTTTTTTATTAAATGTTTTTTATGTAATATTGATAATTTTTCATAAATTACAGTATCTGCAATTAAGCAAATAATATATTCTGCAATATATGGTAAGCTTATTATAAATAAAAATGGCCATGCTGCAACATGTAAATTTGCAATTAATATTGATGATAAAATTATTCCTATTCCATATCCTATTTTTTTAGGATTTTCTATAAATTTTTCTATAAAATAAATTACCCATGCATATATTATAAATGTCGAAAGCTGTGCCCTTGCTGCAACATAATCTTTTAATAAATACATTGCTCCTATTGTAACCGCAAACGATACCCACTGATTTTTATTAAGTTTTTTGTTTACAATATATATTGAAAGTCCAAGTGCTACTGACATCAAACAAACTAAAACATATATTCCTTCCCAGTTTCCTACATTATAAGCAAATGCAATTAATATGTCATTTAACCAATGAGGGTATGTATATGGTAAATCCTCATGCCATGAAAAATGGTCTTTCATATCAATCCCATTTTCCATTATTAAATTACCTATTGCAACAGAGTAATACGTATCATTTTGAAACGTTTTAGGTGCAACACTAAAACTAAAAAATGCAATTAATATTAGGATTATAATTTCACTTATAATATTTCTCTTTTCTTTTATCTTTTCAAAAAAATTTTTCACTAAAACCTTCTCCTCTTATCTGTTTATTTTTCACTTGTAGAACCAAATCCACCTTTTCTTACTCCTGTTGCATTATCATCATCTGCAACTAAATATTTTGAAAACATAGCTTGACCTATACTATCTCCTTTTTTTATATGTAAATCTTCATCTTTTAAATTTATTATTGAAAACATTATATGTCCATCATTTGTTTCATTTTCATAATAATCTCCATCTATTACACCAACACAATTTGATAATACAATTCCTTTTTTTGGAAATCCTGAACTTTTTGCATACAAATATAATACTTCATCATCTTGCATATATGCTTTTAATCCTGTTGCAACTAATGTTGGTTTCATTCCTTTTTTAAAGCTTGGTACGACTACATCTTCAGCTGCTTCTATATCATATGCTGCCGAACATCTTGTTTTCCTTTCTGGTAAATTTATTCCTTTTTCTTCAAATCCTTTTGCTATTTCAAATCCTCTTACTTTTTCCATTTCTATCTTCCTTTCATTTTGGGCACATTGGGACCGGTTCTTTTTGTGCCATGACACATTGGGACCGGTTCTTTTTGTGCCATTCTAAAATTTATTTACGATTGCCTCAGCATCTAAATGATAAAACTTAATCAATTCTTCTGCCTTACCAGACCTTCCAAATTCATCATTCATACCCATACGTTCCAGCTTAGCTGGGAATTTGCTTGTTAAAACCTCAGAAATTGCTGAACCTAAGCCTCCTATTATATTATGGTCTTCAATTGATATTAGTCTTTTTGTTTCTTTAGCACATTTTATAATCATGTCTTCATCAATAGGTTTTATTGTATGAACATCAATTACTCTTACAAAAATTCCTTTTTCCTCTAAAATAGTTTTTGCTTTCAAAGCCTCTGGCAAAACATCTCCTGTTGCGAAAATTGTTGCATCTTTTCCATCACCAATTTGAATCATCTTTCCAAATTCAAATTTTTGATTTTCATCATAAATAATAGGTGTAGCCATTCTTGAGAGTCTTACATATACTGGGCCATTTTGTTTATAAGCTTCTTCAATTGCCCACTTTGTTTCAGTATCATCTGATGGACTCAAAACTTTCATGTTAGGGAGTGTCCTCATCAAACTTATATCCTCTAGCATTTGATGTGTTGCACCATCTTCTCCAACTGTTATACCATAATGAGTACCACAAATTTTAACATTTAAATTTGGATAACAAATACTATTTCTAATTTGATCATAGCTTCTTCCTGTTGCAAAAACTGCAAATGTACTTGCAAATGGAACTTTTCCTGTAGTTGCCATTCCAGCTGCTGTACTCATCATATTACTTTCTGCTATTCCCATGTCAAAAAATCTTTCTGGGAATTTTTTTGCAAAATTGATTGTCTTTGTTGCTCCCGCTAAATCAGCATCAAAAACTACAATATCTTTATATTTTTCGCCTAATTTTTCAAGTGCTTCACCATAACTTTCTCTTGTTGCTTTTTTTTCTTCTTTCATAATTTTCTCACATTCCTTTCGTTTAGGGCTTTTTCCCTTAATCTAATTTTTTCCACTCTCCATGTAACTCATACGTATAGCTTGTTTTATCATCTACACAATATTTTTGATATAAGGTTTTTACATTTTTTTTAGTAATTACTTGCTCTATTCCTTTTTCTTTCACCTGCAAAAATACCTCATCAAGAAGTCTTTCAATTTTTGGATTTACAATAATCTTTTTCTTTTCTTTTTCCCAATAATCATATTCCGAACTATTCGTCCAATCTTTTCCATTATAAGTGATGCTTGCCGACAATTTATCTGATATCATTTCAGCCACATATTTATATGGAATTACTGGTGCAACTTCTTTGCAAGAAAAATCTACCCAATATTCAGTATGATGTTTATTTCTTCCCTTATGATGAAGCCATGCCATAGAATATCCCTTTTTTTGCTTGCATCTGGTAATAGGGCTTACTTTTCCATCATAAAATTTTACACTTTCAATAAATTCTTCAGGTAAAAATTTAGAAAGGTCATGTAATAATCCCCTAATTGGCACTCCAAGTCTTATACTAAATTTAAAAACAAGCCATTTGTGTTTGCTTACTAATTTGATGTGTTTGAAAAAATTTGATATGATATTTTTTTGCATTTAAACTACCCTCTTTATAACATTTTTATTTTTTCTTCTCTATTAAAGCACATTTTTGTTAATTTCGCAATGCTTTTGACTTTTTTATTTTTTGATGCTATAATCTTTTTAAAATTTTAATGTGAGGTTAAAAAAATGTCAGAAAATATAAAGTTAATTGCAAAAAATCCAAATGCATATCACAATTACGATATAGTAGAGAAAATCGAATGCCGGAATTGTCTTAACACGGTACTGAAATAAAATCTATTAGAAGAGGAAAAGTGAATTTAAAAGATTCTTTTGCCAATATCAAAAACGGCGAATGCTTTGCTATAGGCATTCACATTAGCCCTTATGAATTTGGAAATATTTATAATAAAGACCCTTTAAGAGATAGAAAACTTTTACTTAATAGGTCTGAAATTAATAAACTCATTGGTAAAATACAAACAAAAGGCTTTTCTTTGGTTCCTATTAGCTTATATTTTAAAGGAAGTTTGGTTAAGTTAGAACTTGGAATTGGTAAAGGGAAAAAACTTTATGATAAACGTGAAGATATTGCAAAAAAAGATGCTGAAAGAAGAATGCAAATCGCTTTGAAAGGGAACTATTAATTTTGTAACAGAATTTTTAGTCATTTGCAATCAGAAATATTCACTCGGTGACATAGCGTTTCTGAATATCATAATTTAGGACGGAGTTTCAAAAATTCTCCGTCCTAAATTTTAATAAAAAACTATGCTTTATTGCTTGAACCAAATACATCTCTTATTTTGTGTTGAACTGTAGCTTTTATTAAATCTCTTGCTGGTGTTAAATATTTACGAGGATCAAAAGCTGAAGGATCTTCAACAAACACTTTTCTTATTCCTGCTGTCATTGCAAGTCTTAAATCTGTATCAACATTTATCTTAGAAACTCCAGATATTGCTGCTGTGTGTAACATTTCATCTGGAACACCCTTAGCACCTGGTATATTTGCTCCATATTTATTACATTGTTCAACTAATTCTGGAATTACAGTTGATGCTCCATGAAGTACAATTGGAGTATTTGGAATTCTTGCCTTTACTTCTTTTAAAATATCAAAACGTAATTTTGCTTCTCCTTTAAATTTATAAGCTCCATGGCTTGTTCCGATGGCAATAGCTAAAGAATCACATCCAGTTTCTTTGACAAATCTTTCAGCATCTGCTGGATCTGTGTAAATTGCATCATTTGCTGCTACATTTACTTCATCTTCAATTCCAGCAAGTTTACCAATTTCAGCTTCTACCATTACTCCTTTAGAATGTGCATATTCTACAACTTTCTTAGTTAAAGCGACATTTTCTTCAAAACTATATTTAGAACCATCTATCATTACAGATGTAAATCCATTATCTATACACATTTTAGCAGTTTCAAAATCTGGACCATGGTCTAAATGGATTGCTACTGGTATTTCTGGATGTTCTTCTGTTGCTGCTTCTACCATTTTCATTAAATAATTTATTCTTGCATATTTTATTGCACTTGATGATGCTTGTAATATAACTGGTGACTTTTCTTCAGCAGCTGCATCTACAATTGCTTGAACAATCTCCATATTATTTACATTAAATGCTCCTATTGCATAATTTTCTTTCATTGCTTTTTCAAACATTTCTCTTGTTGTTACTAACATAATTTTTACCTCCTAGTATTTTTTCTTTATTTTATTGCTAATTTTATTTGTTGTCAATAGCTTTTGACACTAATCTTCTCTCATTTCCTTAAGCATAATATCCCCAAAAACAGCATAGCCTTGGCTAGGGTCGTTAACTAAAACATTTGTAACCGCTCCGTATAAACTTACCATTTTGAATAACCGGGCATCCGCTCATTCCTTGAACAATTCCACCTGTTTTTTCCAATAATTCTTGGTCTTTCACCTTTATTAGCATAGACTTATTATCTGTATCATTATTTATAAATATCTTTTCAATTTCAATCTTATATCCTTTTGAAGTTGCATCTTGACTATTGTTATCCAAATTACAATAAATTGAGGCTTCTCCAAGTAATATTTCATCTCTTCTTGCTACCTCTACTTCTTTTGATAAATCTGTTTTTATGCCTGATAAATTACTAACCGTACCGTAAATTCCGAGATTACTATTTTTATATATTGTTCCTATTGTTGTTCCATTTTCTATAGTTCCCTGTATTCTTCCTGGTTTACCGTTTCAGTCCTTTTTCTATTGATAGGACCTTCGTTGTCAAAAATTCTCCATTTTGAATTTCTATTAAATTCCCAGTATCACTGTCTGTTATTCCATGTCCAAGTGCTGCAAAATTACCTGTTGATGGTTCGTAAAATGTAAGAGTTCCAATTCCAGCTGCGCTATCTCTTACCCATAATCCCAATTTATAAGTGTTATCTGTATATTGTATTGGTGTAATCTCACATCTATTTATTTCTCCATTTCTTACATATTCCATTTGTAAACTTTTTCCGTTTGATTTATTTACAATATTTATTAGTCCATTCGTATCTGTTACTTCTTTATCATCTATTTTGGTTATCCTGTCCCCTTCTTGAATTTCAGTTCCCTCATATGGCTTATAACTTATGCCATCTTTTCCTTTTATTTCACTCATTCCTACAACCAATACCCCATTTGTATATAATTTTAATCCAGATACTTGCCCCACTGGAATTACAGTTGTTTTATCTATTATATTTATTGAAACTTCTTTTACATTTAATTTATTAAATAATTTTACATCTGCTGATATCTCTTTATTTTTTAAATTTGTATCTTGAGTTATATTTGATGATGCTAATATTGTTTGACAATCTTGATTTCCTACTTTTAATGATATGCCCAAAAAATTTCCTATATTTAAGTTTTCCCCACCATACAAAATTATCTTTTTTGGAATACTATCTATTTTACAACAATATGTAAAAATACATAGCAAAAAAGCAATAATAAATATTCGTTTTGTATTTTTCATTTCTTTCACCTTCAAATTTATTATTGCTTTTTTTTTATTTTTTTATACTTTATTTGATTATCATTTTCGTATCGAATTTTACTTTATCTACGAGCTTTTTCGTCCAAAGAGTCTAAATTATCTAAAGCTTTACCAGTTCCAAGTGCAACACAAGAAACTGTATCTTGGGCAATCATTACATTAATTCCAGTTTTTTCCTGTAAAAGTTTATCTAAACCATCAATCAAACAGCCTCCTCCTGTCATATATATCCCCTTGTCACTTATATCTGCTGCAAGTTCTGGTGGTGTTCTTTCTAATACAGAATGTACTGCATCTACAATCATCAATGCTGGTTCTTGCAATGCTTCTAGCATTTCACTTGAATGAATTGTAACTGTTGTTGGAAGACCTGTTGTTAAATCTCTACCTCTTACATCCATTTCTACATCTTGAATTTTTGGATATACACACCCAACATTTACCTTAAGTTCTTCAGCTGTTCTTTCTCCTATTGCTAAATTATATTTCTTCTTAATATATTTTGAAACATATTCATCAAACTTATCTCCGGCAATTTTTATTGATGTGCTTACAACCGAACCTCCAAGTGATATTACAGCAATATCTGTTGTTCCTCCTCCTATATCTACAACCATATTTCCACATGGTTTTGAAATATCAATTCCCGCTCCAATGGCTGCTGCTATTGGTTCTTCTATTAAATACACTTTTCTTGCTCCTGCATTTGTTGCTGCGTCTATTACCGCCTTTTTTTCAACTTCTGTAACTCTTGATGGGATACAAATCATTATTCTTGGTGAAAATAATGTTTTTCCTCCAACTTTGTTAATAAAATATTTTAACATCTTTTCTGTTACAGTATAATCTGATATTACACCTTCTCTTAGTGGCCTCGTTGCAACTATATTTCCTGGAGTTCTTCCAAGCATTCTTCTTGCTTCTTCTCCTACAGCTACTACCTCTCCAGTATTATTGTCCACTGCAACTACTGATGGCTCGCGTAATACAATTCCCTTTCCCTTTATATATGCTATAACCGTTGCCGTTCCTAGGTCTATTCCTATGTCTTGTCCCCATCCGAATTTAAACATTATGCATCCTTCTCCTTTAGTTTTTTATTACATTATTATTACAATTTTGTTACGATTATATTACACTTTTTGGCTTTTATCAATAGGTTTTATGAAAATTTTAAAAATTGGAGAAAGTTACTTTTTGAAAAAAGAACTTTCTCCAATTTAAAATGTTAAAAATGTTTTCCCTTCTTTTCGTCTTTATTTACTCTACTAAATAATTCATCCTCATCATCTAAATTTAATCTCTCATTTTCTTTTTTATTGTAATCATAAATTTCGTCATCGTCTTCTTTATCTTCATCATCATCTTTCTTAATATTATGTCTTACAATAATAAAAACAATACTTGCAATTACTATAAAAAGCACAGTTCCAAAAAATATATATCTAATTTTATTTGCCTTTTTTATAGCATTATTTAATGTTACATTTAAGTCTTCTGAACTTGCTGTCATTTTGTTTACAATTATTTGGTATGTAGAATTTTTCTTTGTTTCTTCATTATACACATTTATTGTGATTATATTTTCTCCATCTTTTAAATTTTCATTTCCAGCAATATCTGTGCTAACACTATGATTTGCACCTTCTGTTTGTATATTCAAACTTGATATATCTCCTTTTACATCTAGTTTGTATTCATATACATTTGGAGAAAAACTTGGTGTTAATGTATATCCACTTATTGTTAAATTTTTCAAATCTGTATTATCCTCTGTAGTATTATTTTGTGTATTTTCTTGTGTTTTTGTAGAAGAATTATCATCTGTAGTTTCATTTGTTACAACTGCTGCTTCTTCTCTTGTTACATTTATTGTATATGTCTTTGTAGTGCCATCTTCTGCTGTAACAACTACATCTAATTTATTTTTTCCTACAGTTAACTTTTTATTTCCCGTTCCTGCTATTTTAGACTTGCTATCTTGAGCTGTAGCATAAACTTTTACTTGTTCTACATCATTTGGAACTGTAACATTGTACGCTGTTGTTCCTGATTTAAATCCTTTGAAATCATTTGGTTTTATTCCTAAATCTTTTAGATTTGCATTACTTGATTTTTTTGTTTCTGTACTTGTTGATGGCCTTTGCGTGCTATTTCCTGATGAATTTCCATTAGATGTATTACTTGATGAGCTTCCATTTGATGAATTGCTTGAAGAACCATTGTTTGAAGCCCCATTGTTTGTGCTGCCATTGTTTGAAGAGTTGTCATTGTCATTTGGCGCTGTTACACTAACTGTTCCAGTTATACTTGTTGCATGGTTAGTTTCTGATAATGTAGTATATAGCTCTGACAAATTTAACTTTGTTGATATATTTCCACTTGCATTGCTTTTAATTTTAAATGTAACAGTTACAGACATACTTTTACCATTAATTTGACTTTCTGTTGCTGATACTTTAGTTCCATTTGCAATTCCAGCCGTTGAAGATATCCCGACATATTCAAGTTTATCTTTGTCATATTCAACTTGCCCCGTTACAGTTGATAAGTTTCCGCCATCTGGTGAACTAATATTATATGTTACTTTTACATTTTTGCCTGCATTTCCTGAAACAGCATAAATCTTATTATTTATGCTGCAACATATTATAAAAAAAATTGACAAAATACATATTACACTTCTTTTACTTCTCATTATTTTTCTCCTTTATTTTAAAACTCTCTTTTTCCTACAACATACTCTTGAATATATTGTGCATCTCTTGTTGTAATCTGACCATCTCCATTTACGTCAGCTGCTTTTTTTTGTTTTTCGTCAAACGACCTTTTTTCAACAACATGCTCTTGAATATACTGTGCATCTCTTGTTGTAACCTGTCCATCTCCATTAACATCGCCTTTTACAACATTTTCTCCGTTATTCCCTGCATTACCATTATCTCCACTATTATCGCCCGAATTACCATTATCTCCTGAATTATTATCTCCGCTGTTATTTCCACCATTGTTGTTATTTCCGCCATTATCATCATTACTTAATCCATTTCCGCCAATAGAAACCAAATATTCCTTATAATCGCTTTCATAATCAAATTTAGTTCTAGCAACATATCCGATAACACCATCACTATTCATAACCTTGTCCCAATAAGTTCCATTAACCTTATTTGTTGCTCTTTCAAGCCTCAAAGCAACTTCACCATAAAACAAACTACCTATTTTATTACCATCTGGACTATCTTTAATCTTTATATTAGGGTTTGCATTACACCAAACAAGGTCTGATTGAACAGCCTTTGAAGGACTTGTAGTAGATGGTCTAGAGCACGTATTTGAAGGCATATTTTCATACACAGGAATAATAAATGTATATTGATAATCAATGGCATTTATGTTATTTAAAGTTTTTCTTAAAGTCGTTCCCTCGCTTTGAGCTGCTAAAATATTTTGCATATATTGATGCCAATACATTTTTCCATCTGAATTTTCAACATCAAACTTTTGGAAATACATTGTATTTTGTCCAACAGAAATATAGCTATTTGAAATTATCTTAATTCCTCCATCTAAAGCTTTTTCCATTGTATCCCATCCATAACTGCTAGCTTTTGCAAGCCCATTTAATATAACCTTTTCTTTGGTAGAACCAGACGCTCCTATATTAAAGACATTATAAACTCCTACATACTCGCCATTATATCCTTGTCCGCTAGTTAAAACTGTTCCACTTTTTCCTTGCTCTTGTAAGATTCTTGCTGTTATGTAATATGGATTTACATTATAATTCTTACATGATTCCATTATTTGGTTTATATATGTATCATTATCTAAGAAACTTCCACTTAACATTTGTTTTACAGTATCCCATGAATATCCGCTTTCATAATTATATGATAATTCTAAAAATTGGAATATATCTGATGAATTTAAAGATGCCCTTGGGTCCATCATATATTTTAAAGCTGATTCAGATGCACATTTCCAACTACCAGAATCATATGCCGTATCTCCACAGTATGCACATATCCATTCACCCGCATAATTTGTCTTATCTGGTACCAAATTTTTAGGTGATTTACCATGTCCGGTGTATTCATATGCTATAGCTTCATTCCAGTCTATTCCTGTATATAATATTGTAAAATTCCAATTTGGATGTTCAGATTTTAAACTTTCTATTTTTTCCTTTATTCCTGGATATTTTGATGTATCTATTGAATTTATATCATTGCTTTTTGTTTGATTTACAGCTTTTACTTTGTATGTAAATATATTTAACATTATGCTTATTAATATGTTTATTATGACTAAAATCGAAATTATTTTTATTTTTTTCATTTTTTGTACCTTTCTTTTAGCTTTTTAGCTATTTTTTCTTTTTTGTTTACAATTTATAGTATAACATTTTTGGGTTTTAGAAGTCAATATTTTTTCACAATAAAAAGTAGATAATCGAATAGCAATTATCTACTTTTTTTGAATTTATTTCCATTTCATTAATGCTTTGTAAATTTTAGTTCGGATTTCTTATCTTAAACTTTTTATCTTTGAATAGATTCTAAATTTTCTCCTATCCTTACATTTGTGTCATTGAATTTTACTCTTACATTATCTATACCTTTTGTTGCTCTTTTTACAGTTTCAATAGCCGCCATTCTATATGCTGCTGAATCAACTTGACCATATGCTGGATTTTGAGTTCCACTATATTCATAATATTTCATACCATTTTTATCAACTTTTCCAGTTAAAACTCCTGATGTCATATATAAATTTTCTCTGCTAACTTCTTCTAATGAATCCTGCAAATTAGAACCTATTTTAGTAAAATCTACTTTGTTTGCTGGGATTTGAGCCTTAAAGTGTTCAACTTCTTTTTCACTACATTTATTGTATTCAACCTTTTCTCCACCTTCGCTAATGTAAATACTTCCAGCCAATTTTCCTCCTTGTTCTAACTCTATGGTAACTGTTGATTGCCTTAATTCTTCCATCATTTCTTTCACAGCAAAAATTAGTTCATTTGCTTCAATTTTGTTTCTACAACTACCTTTTACTACTAATCCTAATTTTCCACCTACTGGACATCCCAAATTTTTCGAATATACAGCACTAGCCAATTTATAGCTGCAATTTTGTCTTTGATCTTTTGTAAAGTGATGTTTTACTGACATATCCCCTATTTTTAATGCTTTTTCTGGTGTTAATTCTTCATTTTCATGTTCATCCCCTGGTAAAACACCAATCATAAAGTTGTAACCTATTTTTGAAGTATTTTTTTCTTCATTTGAAAAATATTTCATCAAAGTATATTGTTTTAATTTTTCTAAACTTTTTAATACTTTTTCTTTTTTCTCATCAAATAAATATACTCTTTCAACATATGCATTTTCAGCTGATGGAACTTGCATATTTTTTATTCTTTCTATTTTTTCTTCTATTTCTTCTAAGAATATTTTTGGAGCTTCAGGATGATTTTTTTGTAGTTCTACAAGTAACTTTTTGGCTTCTTTAAAGTCATTACGATATATTTCCGTTCCAATATAATATGCTCCTGTTGGAGTGTCATAATATCTAACATAAAATTCAATATCAAATAATATTGTATTTCTATTTTCTAATTGATTTCTCTCATATTCTTCTTTAAGTTTCTTTTCTTCTTCTTTACTTAATCTTCTTTGATAATCCAAGTATGGTCTTTTAGCAAATTTCCAGTCTTTTTCTTCAAATGATTCAACTAAATTTGAATATTCTTTTGGTTTCTTAGATTCTCCTGAAAATACTACTTCATAATATACTTTTTCTTCATATGGTTCCTCTTTGCTAATTTCATATATTTGTGCAATCTCAACTGCATTCATTCCCGAAGTTGTTATGTAATAAAAACATCTTGGTAAATTTCCTTTTCCATCATCTACACTTAATCCTAAATCTTCTATAACTCCTTCATTCCATGTTGACCATCCTTCATGCATTCCTGTAGAACAAGTTGCTTCATCCGCTTCCTCTTTAAATTTTGCAAGCTTTTTCTCAACCTCATCAAAATCTTTTCCACTCATATCATCTATAAGTGAGCTTCCAAGCCCATAAGAACATTCTTCCAATTCTTCAAAAGCTTTCTCTAAATTATTAAATCTTTTTTTCATATAATATAACATAATATTTTACTCCTTCACTTTTTTTATTTTTTATTTTTTCAACTTTTGTTTTTTTATTTATACTTAAGTTTTCATCTTTTTAATTTTCTTTTGTTTTAAAATTTCACCTCCTTTTTAATATTTTTTTACCATCTTTTTACAAAAAATTATTTTTAGTAAAAAAATAGTATATGCGAAAATCACATATACTAAAAAAAGGCCTGTTAGTATATGTGCTTCTGCACATATATAACAAGTCTTATTATTTAAAGCAAAACCAGGCTTTAATTCCATAATGTTGGCTTTGCTATATATCTTTTTTAAGGAATATACTAATTACTCCCCTGTTACAAGTATTATGTTAACATATTTTAGATGTTTTGTCAATAGTTTACATAAAAATGTTTTGTTATTATTTGATTAGGGGGTTGTTTTATTTTACATAAAGTGGTATAATTTTAGTATAAAACCTAAGGAGGGTATGCATATGAATATAATCGAAATATTGAAGAAGATAGAAGACTCGCGGATTTTTACAGCTTTTTACGAAGGAAACTTTGAAAACCACACTGTAAATAAGACCAGGAAACAAACTGAGGCTACCGAATCTCAAAATGCTTCTTCAACAAGTGTTTTCAAAAAGTCGCTCACTGAACAGATCAAATCCGGAAACGGACGTATCTTACAAAAGTGGGTAAAAGAAAACAATATTGAAAAGCTGACTTTTATCTTCTCAGATAATCCTGAACTCTGCAAATGGGTTTCTGAGCAAAACTACAGTTGGCTATCAGATATTCCATTAGATATTATGGATATTATAAGTCAACAATGTTAGTTGTCAGCGATCAAACAAGTAACAAAGTGATATTTTATCGAAGTTGTTGCTTGTTTTTTCTTTTAATATATGGTATAATATTAGTATAAAAATTCAGAAAAAGGAGGACGTAAATATTATGGAAGATACGTCAAAACGGAAGCATGTGGTTTTTGGAAGCATTTTGATTTTATGCATTTTACAGGTTATTATCTTTGTTTATGTAATGCATAATTTCACATTAGCAAACCGCATATTCTATGTTACTATTGTTTTATTTCTCACTATCCTCCAAATTATAAGAATTTGGGTAAAGTGGGAGAAGGATCATAAGATTCTTTTTGCGGTTTACCTTGTGGCATCGGCCTCATGGTGCCTAATCGCTTGTGGATCCCTTATGTTTCCATTTAGCTTTTTGGCAGTAGTTCTTTATGTTCTTATGTTTGTAATGGAGTTTATTACTAATAAGGATGACAGCACCGAAGACTCTGAAGAAGACACTGAAGAGGACTCAAGAACCAGAAGAATGCGCAAGCTCATGCCTCGCAAACTTCCAAGAGGTATGAAAAACAAGAAGATCGTTGATATTTATCAACCCATTTTTGGAATTCCTTTTTTGGCAATTCCAAAGTTCTGGATTAAAATCTATCTTGTTACAGAAAAAAAATCATATCGTGTATATAAGGTAAATTTTAATATCTTTTCACGATCATTTTTTGTGGGTGGCTTCACCCTTCCGGATTTGGATGACCGATTTTCAAAGTATTTATTACAATTTTGTAATTTGGCATATTTCACAGTTTCACCTTGCCAAGACGACTATAATCGTCCTTTAAGCTTCTATGTAAGCAACGACGATAGGTTCGATATAATAGATACATTTGATAATTTCATTGCAGACGCTTGTAAAGCAAATGATTTAAAACGCGTCATGCAACATTCAGAAATGGAGCATGGTTTTCTTAGAAGCTTTTTCCATCAAGAAAAAAAGCAAAAAAAATAACGTATTCCATAAACAGCCGCTGCGGACCTATTTCACAGCGGCTGTCTCCTATTTAATTTAAACTCGACTTTATTCTTTCAGCAATATCTTTACTAATTCCTTTAACTTTAACCAAATCATTAATCTCAGCATTTCTAATCTTCTCTACACTACCAAAAGCTTTCAAAAGTTCTTTCTTCTTAGCATCACCAATTCCAGTAATCTCATCGAGTTCTGAACTAGTTAAAGCCTCATCTCTAAGTTTTCTATGATAAGAAATAGCCGTATCATGGACAGTATCTTGAAACAAAGTAATCAAGTTAAACAATCTTTCAGAAATTTCAACTTCATTTCTATTTTCATCCATCAAAGCTCTAGTCTGGTGTTTATCATTTTTAACCATACCAAAAATTTTAATATCAACCCCATATTTATCAACAGCTCTCCTAACAGCTCTTATTTGAGTAATTCCACCATCAGCAAAAATAGCATCTGGAAGTTTGCCAAATCCTTTGCCCTCAGGATTTTCTATAGAATGCTTTAGTCTTCTTGTAATAACCTCTTCCATCGAGCGAGGGTCGTCTTGTCCAATTACAGTTTTAATTTTAAATCTTCTGGAAAGATTTTTCTTAATAACTCCATCTTCCATAACACACATTGCTGCAACCATAAATTCTCCAGAAATATTTGAAATATCATAAGTTTCTATTTTTCTTGGTAACTTATCCATTTGTAATTTATCCTTTAATTCAACCAGAATTGAATTTTGAGCCTTTTCCTTGTTCTCCAATGTAACTTTACTATTTTTCTCTGCCATCTCTACAAATCTTAATTTCGTGCCTTTCTTAGGGCTGTGGATTGACACTTTGTGTGGAGCTTTACTTCCTAGCCATTCCTCAAGTGCTTCTTCATCATCTAATTCTTCGCTTACCATTATTTTATTAGGAATATTTTGACTTTCCATATAATATTGTTTGATGAATCCTGAAATTATTTCTTTATTTTCCATATCTTCAAGATTATCAAAAAAGTAATGTTCTCTCCCTATCATTTTGCTTCCACGGACAAAAAAGATTTCTACACATACTTCTAGTTCTGACTTGGCCATTCCTATAACATCAATATTATTTTCAGAAATATTTGAAACTTTTTGTTTTTGTGAAGCTGTTTCTATTGCAACCATCCTGTCTCTTATGTATGCTGCGTTTTCGAAATCAAGCTTTTTAGAAGCTTCTTCCATCTGTTTTTTTAGATCTTTTATTATTTTATCTGTCTTCCCTTCTAATAAATCTATTATTTCATCAATTTGCTTTCTATAATCTTCTTTGCTTATATTTCCAATACATGGAGCTAGGCACCTTTTAATGTGAAAGTTTAGGCACGCCCTTGTATTTGATTTGAAATTTCTACATTGCCTTATTTTATATTTTTCTTTTATAAAATCCACCATTTCTTTAGCTGCACCAGGATTGGCATATGGTCCGAAATACTTTGCTCCATCATTTAAAAGTCTTCTTGTTATTATTACATTTGGATAATCAGATTTTACATCAATTTTTATGTACGGATATGTTTTGTCATCCTTTAATAATACATTATATTTTGGTCTATTCTTTTTTATTAAATTACATTCTAATATAAGTGCTTCAGCTTCATTGCTTACAACTATGTATTCAAAATGGTCAATTTGTGATACCATTTTTATTATTCTATCTGTTTTATTTGTTTTTCTAAAATATGAACTTACCCTATTTTTTAAGTTTACCGCTTTACCTACATAAATTATATTGTCTTCTTTGTCTTTCATTAAATATACACCTGGGTCTTTAGGTAATTTTTTTAGTTCTTCTTTTATATCAAACATTTGTATTCTCCTTTAACGAATAAAGCCAAAAACCATATGGTTTTTGGCTCTTTTATGTAATTTTTTATCTATTATCAAATTTTATACAGTTTTTTCATCATCTCTTGTTTGTGTTTGACCTTCTTCTTTTCTTTCTTCTTCAATTTCTTTGTATACTTTTGCAAATCTGTACATAATTTTGCCATACTGGCTTTCATTCTTTTTGGCTTTTTTGCCTTGTGCAAGAATCGCTTCTAATTCTTTTATTCCTTGTCGTTGAAGAAACTTTTTATTTTCGCCTGTCGTAGCTGCATTTTTAGCTTCTTCATATGATATTTCCTTGCCTTCATTTGCTTGTGTTCTCATACTTCCAATAAAAGCCATAAATTCATTTGGTGACAAACCTTTTACTGCTGTTTTTAATTCGTTATCAATTTTTTTACTTTTACTTAAATTTGCTTGCAAAGATTCTATTGTGTTCTGATTTATCGAAGTGCCTGGAAATATTACATTTTCTGTCATTTTTTCTTTAAAATCTTTTTCAGTTTTTTCCTCTTGTGGTTTTGTTTCACTTTTTTGTTGTTTCTTTGTTCCCTTTTTATTATTTTTGGCATCTTTTATTTCATCAGCACTTTGACTCCATATTTTTCTAATTGAATTTTTACATTTTCTTAAATCTTTTTCGCTTAATTTGATTTCTTTTTCTTTTCTTTCTAACATCTTCTCGTATGCTTTTTTCATATCTTTATGTACTGCTTGTTCATCTTTTGCTATTTTTAATTTTTTTGCTAATTTTCTATACTTTTTAGCATCTTTACTTAAAAAGTTGAGTCTACTAAGTTTTACGACTGAACCAAATCCAGCTTTTTCTTCCATTTTTAGCATTTCTTCTTTTATTTTTGCTATTTTTTCTGTTTGTTTAGCAAACTTTTTTTCTTCAATGTCCCTGTCTTCCATTATTTCTTTTCTACTTTGGGCTCCCTTTTTAATATCTTCCTTTAATTTAGTATATGTTTCAATTGCATCTTCTGAAACACCAGCCATTTCAATTTCTTTAGCCATTTTGTCAACATCTTTAACTCTTGATCTTACTTTTCTAAAAACTCCCATCTTTTATCACCTCATTCTTAATTTTACCTTATTTTCTAGATTTTGTCAATATATTCTGGCATTTATTTACATAATTGTATCAAAATTCGATATCTACTAAGTTTATTTTTCAAAAGTAAAACAATGAAAACATATTTTTTAATATAGTTTCATCTCAAATTAAAACATTTACCTCAATCACTATAAACATCTCTCCTATGTCCAACATTTACAATTAAAATCGTTATTTCGTTATCTTGAATTTCAGCAATCAGTCTATAATCTCCAACCCTATATCTCCAATATCCTGACTTATTTTCAACTAAACCTTTTCCGTGCAATCTTGGATTTTCGCAATTTTGCAAATTTTTATCTATCCACGCATAGATAAGCTTTTGAGTGTATTTGTCTAGCTTCTTCATTTGCTTAATTGCTGCTTGTGTATATCTTACTTTATATTTATTCAAGGTCTAGCATTTGTGCAACTTCTTCGTGGCTGTAAGTTACTGGATTCTTTTTATATTCTTCTATTGCTTTTTTGCAACACTTTAAATCATATTCATTTTCTATTTTTTCTAATACTGCATTTCTTATTAAATCTGATAAAGAAATATTATTCATATCTGCATATGCTTTTATTAATTCTGTATCTTGGTCATTCAATCTTACTGATATAGTCATATATATCAACTCCTCTCTTTAATTATTGTACTACGATGTATTACGCATGTCAATATTTTTATATTATTTTTTTAACTTTTCACAAAAATATACTTTTTATAATTAAAAAAAAATTTCGCAAAAGACGGCTCTTTTCACCCCAAGAACCGCCCAAAATCTCCAAACTATTCCTTAATTCTAAATAAAAACTTCACAATTCCCCTAAAAGCCTTAGGAACTTTTTTAACAACAATAGTCATTTTATGTACCTCCCTTTTCTAACAAGCCAGCCATATAAAGCCTATAGCAACAACAGCAAGCCCAATCAAAATTAACCATCCTGTTATTGGAAGTAATAGAACCATTAAAATTCCAAGTCCTAATCCAATAAAACAAACGCCACAAGTTTTTTTAAGCACACACTTCATACCATTACCTCCAATCTTTTAGTAATATTATATGATTTTTGTAGATTATTGTTACCTTTTGACAAATTCAGATAATGCTTATATAATTAAAATATAAAAATTCAACGAAAGGATTTTAATACTATGAAAAAAAATGATATAAATAAAGTGATTAATATTTTAAGAATAACCTACCCTGATGCAAAATGTAGTCTAAATTTTGAAAATGCCTTTCAGCTAGTCGTAGCTGTATGTTTATCAGCTCAATGCACTGATGAAAGAGTAAATTTGACAACTCCTGCTCTTTTTGCAAAATATAAAACTATCGAAGACTTTGCCAATTGTGATTTAGAGGATTTAGAAGAATTAATTCATCCATGTGGATTTTATAAAAATAAAGCTAAAAACATAAAAAAATGTGCTAATCAAATAATAGAAAACTTCGGAGGAGAAGTTCCTCAAAATATGGATGATTTAGTTACTCTTGCTGGTGTTGGTCGAAAAAGTGCAAATGTTATTATGCTAGAAGTTTTTGGAAATCCCCAGCGGAATTGCTGTTGATACACACTGCAAGCGAATTTCTAATAGAATTGGTTTATCAAATGAAAAAGAACCAACAAAAATAGAGCAAGATTTGCTAAAACAAATTGATAAAAAAGATTATAAAGACGTAAATCACCTTTTTATTTGGCATCGGAAGATATACTTGCAAAGCTCAAAAGCCTATGTGTGAAAATTGTACTATAAAAGATTTTTGTAAATATGCATCTACTTTTTTAGCTAGCTCTCAGGACTAAATTTTTGTTATACTTTTATCATTATTTCAAAAATTATGTATATTTATGTCTTTTTTACAAATACTATATTTGGTTAGTAGGGCTAAGTTTGAAAATAATTATAAAATACAATATTTTTAATCAAATTTTGTGCTTTGATAGAAAGGAATGTTGGTAAAAATGATAGCTTGCACTGAAAAATGTAAATTTCAAAAAAATGGAGAATGTACTTATGAAAATACAACTTCATGTAAAAAAACTACTTCTAATTTCAATTGTGTATATTTTGAGCAAGAATAGGTTCTATTCTTGCTCATTTTTTGTTTTTGGACAATTATCCTCACTTTGCTTTGAACACTTATCAGCAATACTGTTCAACTTTTCGATTAAATCTGGTACATAATCTAAAATCTTATCAAATGTATTTTCATGGTCAACAGGTAAAAGCTTAACAACATTTGATTGTACAACTAAAAATGCAATTGGATTTATAGAAACACCGAGCACCAGCTCCTCCTCCAAATGGTAATCTGTATTGGATTTGTTCATCTTTATCTTTTTTGTTATATTCGTCTATTGTTTCACCTTTAAATTCACTTCCTCCTGCCGCAAATCCAAATGATACTTTTGAAATCGGTATTATAACAGTATTATTTGATGCTTGTATTGGCTCACCTATTATGGTATTTACATCAACCATATCTTTTATACTATTCATGGCTGTGAGCATTAGCCCCTCTATTGGATGTTCTGACATTTTTCTTCCTTTCTTCTTCCCCTTTTGAGGATGGTTCCTTTTGGTGGAATTCCTCTTTTGGGGACAGACCTTTTTTTAATACTTTTTATAATATGTATCAATTTGAAGCTAATTATACAGTTTAACTCAATATTTAATTCATTTTTATCTTGATACAATGGTAGTATTTTCCAAGATATTTCATCTTTTTTTGTAATTTGGTTATTATCCATTAACTTTCCCAAAATTACAGAAAGAACTCCAGATAGTGTTCCTGCACTTATAGCATTTATTGCGGCATCTTTTAGGCTTATATATATTTTTAAATTTAACTTATCTATTTTTATATTTAAATTTTTTAATTTTTTTATTAATTTTCTGTCGTATTTATTTTTATCTTTTTCCATCTTATTTTTTATTTTATTTACATTTCTTTTCACGAAATCCTTTTCTAACTTTGTTTTAGTTATATCTATTTTTAAATAATTTATTTTATTTAATAAAAATAGTTTCAATTCTATCTTATAATCTTTATTTAGTTTTCTTTCTTTTTTAGTTGAAAATCTAACATTTTGTATATGTATTTGAATTGTCGTCAAAATGAATGTTACAATTAAAATCATGGAAATTATTAAAATTATATAAAAAAAGAACAATATTATCGCCTCTTTTTTAGAAGTTTTAATATTATTCTTTACATTTTTTTATATTTTAAACATAATTAACGCAAATCTGTAAGCCGGGTTCTGTCTTTTAAATTAGTCATTTATCTAGGCTATATATCACTATATAGCTCAAGCCACGCATTTTTGGACCACCGAGCAGGTGTTTAAAATATCCATTTTAGGTGTTGCTCCAGATGGGGTTTACACTGATGCTTACAAGTCACCTTGAAGCCGGTGAGCTCTTACCTCGCCTTTTCATCCTTACCTTTGCTTTAATAAGAACATTAGAAATTTTCATTTCCTAGAACAAAAGTCAAAGGCGGTTATTTTCTGTTGCACTTTCCTTAAGGTTTCCCTCACTAGACGTTATCTAGCATCATTGCTCTTTGGAGCCCGGACTTTCCTCTCGCAAATCCTTTCGAATTTTGCCAGCGACTAATCAATTTGCTAGTCATTATTATAACACATTTTTCGAAAAATACAACAAATTTTTAAATTTATTTGCTGTCAATTTTTTCCTATTTTAATTATTTTTTGGCTACTATATTTTCATTTTCTACTCATACCTCACCTTTTTTATATATTTACCACTTAAGGATGGAGTAAACCCCTTTAATATCTAATATTTCACTGTATGTATTCCTTAGAATACATAATCTCGAATAATATTAGAGCACGACACGGAACCCGATGTTGATGTTGTTCCAGCTAGCGTCATTGTTACCATTGCGGTTGGAAACAGGATTGCTACCACCGTTGTTATTGAAGCTACCACCACGAAGGACGGCCCCAAAAAGCTCCTGATTTACCCCAATATTTAAATTTTATTATTTTTTAATTTTTTAGAGATTACTATATTTTCGACTAATCTACTAATATCTTATCTCTGTTTCATTTTTACCACCTAAGGATGGAATAAACCCCTTTAATATCTAATATTTCACTGTATGCATTCCTTAAAATACATAATCTCGAATAGTATTAGAGCACGACACGGAACCCGATGTTGATGTCGCCTTCCCAACTAGAGCCATTGTTACCATTGCGGTTGGAAACAGGATTGTCCCCACCGTTGTTAATGAAGCTACCACCACGACGGACGGCCCCAAGAAGTTTTTGATTTATCCCAATTCTTGTTTTTCACTTGCAAAATATTTGTTTATAAAGTTATATGCATTTGCATATTTCATATAGCCAAAGTGGCCACATAAATGCATTTTTGCCTCTTTTGATGTGATTTCACCGTTTTTTATTTTTAACTTTAACTTTTTTATCTGTCTTTTTATTCTTTTTTTACCTTTTGTCCTTAGTTTCATTCTATATTCGTTTATTTTATATCCACAAAAATTTACACCTTGCTTTGACTTGAAAATATTGGTTTTTGAATTGAATTTCAAAAATAATTCTTCTTCAATAAATTTTTCAATTTTGCTTTTTACTTGCTTTAATTCTTCTTTATCTTTCATAAGAATAATGCTGTCATCCATATATCTATAATAATGTCTTACTTTTAATTTGTGTTTTATGTATTGATCTGCTTCATTATAATACAAGTTTGCAAAAATTTGGCTTGTTAAATTTCCGAATCGGTATTCCTACTTCATCTCTTTTTGAATATATAATTTCCTTTAAAAGCCATAATACATCTGGGTCTTTTATTTTTCTTTGAATTATTTCAAATAATTTTTCTTTATTTATGCTAGCAAAGTATTTGGCAATATCCATTTTTAAAATATAGTATTCCCCATATTTTTTCTTACATTCTTTCATTCCCTTTTGTACTGCTAATGCCGATCTATGCATTCCTTTTCCCTTTAAACATGCATATGTTGTGCTAATAAATTGTGGTACAAATGTGTTCATCAAGAAACTATCTACCACCCATCTATGTACAACTCTATCTATATAAGCCGAAGCTTCTACTTTTCTTAGCTTCGGCTCTGTTACATAAAACGATGTATATCCTCCATGTTTATATGTTCTAGTCTTTAGTCTTTCATATAACCACATTATATATTCTTCTTGTTTTAAATTAAATTTTACAACATTTCTTCTGGTTGTTTTTCCACTTTGACTTTTTATATGTGCTTTCATTAAGTTTTCATATGTCAAATACTTGTCATATACATTTCTAATTGTTTTTGGCATAATATTTTATTAGCCCTCCTAATATTGCTCCAACCTGTCTTATTAGTGTATTCATGACATAGTCAAATTTTTTTTCATCTATCCATTTATTTTTTTTCATAATTCTTAATAAAGCTCTTTGAATATTCAATCCTGCATCTATTCTATTTAAGTATATTATTCTTTCTTTTTGTGTTGATTTTTCAATGAACATAATATTTTTAAATGTGTCATACATGACGCTTTTAAATTCTGTTCCTATACTATATTTTTCTGTTCTTGGCAAATGCAATAATATTACTTCTAACATATATTCCATATAAAATTCATATTTTGGAATCAAAGTTAATTCTTTGCTTTTGCTTTCATATGACATTACTTCCATTTTAGTTTTTTCCTATCATCTCTATGTTTTCAAATTTTTTGCTTCCAGACTTCAGTGGACAGTGCTACTTATTTATGTAAAGCACGACACGGAACCCGATGTTGATGTCGCCTTCCCA